>NZ_MKSS01000156.1:0-24856 GCF_001897365.1 Hydrogenophaga sp. 70-12 | reverse complement strand
GCCGAGGCCCAGGCCGCGGCCGCCTGCGCCATCGAACACCTCAATGCCGGGCGTGCGCCGGTGGCGCTGATCGCCAACGACCGCCTGCTCACCCGCCGCGCGAGCGCGCTGCTGGTGGGCGCTGGCGTGCGCCTGCGCGACGAGACCGGCTGGAAGCTGTCTACCACGCGCGCGGCCGCCAGCCTGATGGCCCTGCTGCGCGCGGCCGACGCGCGCGCCAGCACCGACGAGGTGCTGGATTGGCTCAAGCTCTCGCCGGCCTTCCCGCCGCAGGCGGTGGAGTCGCTGGAGCGGCGGCTGCGGCAGAGGGGGGTGGCGCGCTGGTCCGCCGTGCCGCTGGACTGGCGCGGCGCCGACATCGATCCCCAGCGCACCGAACTGCAGGCCGCGCGCCCCTTGCTGCTGTGGCTCCAGGACACCGCGGCGGCCCTGGAGCGCAGCGGCCAGTGGGCCGCCCTGCAGGCCGACGAAGCCGGCCGCCAACTGATCGGCGTGTTGCGCCTGGGTGAGGGCGCGCACGAACTCGACGGCCTGGGTGAGGCCGCCGCCGGCGAGCGCGGCGCGAAGGCCCGCTGGCCGCTCACGGCCTTCGCCGCCTGGGTGCGCGACGTGCTCGAAGGCGCGGTGTTCCAGCCCACCGTGGCCGGCGCGCCGCAGGTCGTCGTGCTGCCGATGGCGCAGCGCCTGGGCCGCCGCGTGGCCGCCGTGGTGGCACCCGGCTGCGACGAACGCCACCTGAGCGCCAGCCCCGAGCCCGACAGCGCCTGGACCGCCGCGCAGCGCGAGCTGCTGGGCCTGCCCGACCGCGAGGCCCTGGCGCGTGCCGAGGCCTCGGCCTGGGCGCAGCTGTTCGACGGCGCGCCGGTGGACGCGCTGTGGCGCCGCCACGAGGCCGGTGAGGCGTTGCTGCCCAGCGCCTTCATCGACGGCATCGCGCCGCGCCCGGCCAGCGAGCTGCTGCCCGCCAGCGCCCTGCCCGCGGGCGGCACGGCCCCGCCGGCGGCCCGCGCGCCCGCGCTGCTGCCCGAACGCCTGTCCGCCAGCGCCTACGACGACCTGCGCACTTGCCCCTACCGCTTCTTCGCGCGCCGCCAGTTGCGGCTCGACGAGGTGGACGAGCTCGACGCCGAGCCCGACCAGGGCGACCTGGGCAACTGGCTGCACGCGGTGCTGCGCGCTTTCCACGAAGCGCGCGGCGACGATCGCCCCGGCGAGGACGCCGACCGCGCCGCGCTCGACGCGCTGGCCGAGCGCGTGGCGCTGGACATGGGTCTCGGCGACGAGGTGCAGGCCGGCGGCTTCCTGCCCTACCGCGCCGTCTGGCCCTCGCTGCGCGAGGCCTACCTGCGCTGGCTCTGGCCGCACGAGGCCGAGGGCTGGCGATTCGTGGCGGCCGAGGCCGAGCGCGAGCAGCGCGTGGGCCGCTGGGCCTTGTACGGCCGGCTCGACCGCATCGACGCGCGGCGCGACGCCGAGGGCGGCGAGAGCTTCGTCATCGACCACAAAACCGAGAGCCGCGCGCGCACCGAAGCGCGCGTGAAGGAGCCGATGGAGGACACGCAGCTGGCGTTCTACGCCGCGCTGCTGCCCGAGCCGCGCCTGCGCGCCGCTTACCTCAGCATCGCCGACACGCGCGGCGAGCGCGACGAACCCGCGAAGCTGATCGAGCAGACCGAGGTATTGGCCGCGCGCGACGCCATCGTGCAGGGCCTGGTGCACGACCTCGACCGCGTGGCCGGCGGTGCCGCCATGCGGGCGCTGGGCGAGGGCACGGCCTGCGAGTACTGCGCGGCGCGCGGCCTGTGCCGCAAGGATTTCTGGACCGGTGCGGCCACGGGTGATGGGGGAGAGCCATGACCGGGCTCGCCTACCGCGTCGACGGCCAGCCCGCCGGCCCGCAGACCTTCTATGCCCGCGCCTGCGACCCGGCGCGCAGCGTGGCGGTGGAGGCCTGCGCCGGCGCCGGCAAAACCTGGATGCTGGTCTCACGCATCCTGCGCGCGCTGCTCGACGGCGCGCTGCCGCAGGACATCCTGGCCATCACCTTCACCAAGAAGGCCGCCGGCGAGATGCGCGAACGCCTGCAGCAGGCGGTGGCCGAATGGTCCTCGCAGGGCGACGACGAACTGTGCGCCGCGCTGGTGATGCGCGGCCTGAACGAGGCCGCCGCGCGCGCCCTGGTGCCCGCCGCGCGCGGCCTGCGCGAGCGGCTGCGCCAGCACGGCCGTCCGGTGCAGCTGCGCACCTTCCACAGCTGGTTCGCGGCGCTGCTGCGCGGCGCGCCCCTGTCGGTGCTGCAAGAGCTGGGCCTGCCGCCGCAGTACGAGCTGCAGGAGGACGACAGCGCCATCCTGCAGCGGCTGTGGCCGCGGTTTTATGCCGCGCTTGCGCAGGACGCCGCCGCGCGCGAGGACTTCTTCGCCAGCGTGGCCGACATCGGCCGCCACCAGACCCTGGCCGCGCTGCGCAACGCGGTCGCCAAGCGGGTGGAGTTCCAGTGGGCCGACAGCGCGGGCGCCGTCGACGGCGCCGTGCGGCCGCTGGCTGAGCAAATGCCCGGCTGGGCCGGCGCGGGCGACGACCCCGTGGCCTGGTTGGTGCGCGGCGAGCGCTTTCGCGCCGAGCTGCTGGCCGCGGCGGCGGCGCTGGGCGGCCTCGCCAAGGCCAAGAAGGCGGAGACCGCCGCGCGCGAACTGGAGCAGGCGGTATCGGCCGGCGACGGCCGCGCCGCGATCGCCGCCTTGACCACCGCCAAGGGCACGCCGCGCAAGCTGGGCGAGCAGGCCGATGCGCTGCCCGCCGTGCAGGCCGCGCACACGCGCATCGAAGAAGCCCTGCAGGCCGAGCGCCAGCAGCGCGCCTGGGTGCACCACCAGCGGCTCGCGCGGCTCACGCGTGTGCTGCTGGGCGCGCTGGCCGACCTCAAGCGCGAGCGCGGCTGGGTCGACATGAACGACGTGGAGGGCGCGGCGCGCCGCCTGCTGGGCGACGCCGAGCTCTCCGGCTGGCTGCAGCAGCGCCTGGACGCGCGCGTGCGCCACCTGCTCATCGACGAATTCCAGGACACCAACCCGCTGCAATGGCAGGCCCTGTACGGCTGGCTCTCGGCCTACGCGGGCGCCGGGCCGGGGCAGGCCCCCAGCGTCTTCATCGTCGGCGACCCCAAGCAGTCCATCTACCGCTTCCGCCGCGCCGAGCCGCAGGTGTTCCGCGCGGCCCAGGCCTTCGTGGTTCAGGGCCTGGGCGGCTCGCTGCTGGCCTGCGACCACACGCGCCGCTGCGCCACTGCCGTGGTGGACGCCGTCAACACCGTCCTGCAGCGGGCCGTGGACGCGGGCGAGTACGGCGAGGCCGTGGGCGCGGCCTTCCGCCCCCACACCACCGCCAGCGCGCAGGCGGGTGCGGTGCTGTCCCTGCCCGTGGTCCCGCGCGAGGCGCGCGCCCCCACCGAGGCGGGGGACCCGGGCGCCTGGCGCGACAGCCTGGCCACGCCACGCCATCTGGCTGAGGACCTGATGAGCGAGCGGGAGGCCCGCCAGGCGGCCGACTGGATCGCCGATCAGATCGCCGCTGGCCGGTTGCGCGCCGACGAGGTGATGGTGCTCGCGCGCAAGCGCGAACGCCTGGGCTGGATGCACGAGGCCCTGCGCGAGCGCGGCATCGCCAGCGAACAGCCCGAGAAGCTGGACCTGGCCGAGGCGCCCGCCGTGCAGGACGTCATTGCGCTCATCGACGCCCTGGTGTCGCCGGGCCACGACCTGAGCCTGGCGCGCGCCCTGCGCTCGCCCATCGGCGGCTGGAGCGACGAGGACCTGGCCGCGCTGGCCGCCGCCGTGCGCGCCGCCGGCGCGGGCGCGCGCTGGTGGCCCGTGCTGCAGGACGCGGCCGGGTCGGCCGAGGCCCCGTCGCTGTGGCGCGATACCGCCACCCGCTGGCGGGCCTGGCGCGAGGCACTGCTGAACCTGCCGCCGCACGACGCGCTCTCGCTCGTGTTCCGCGATGGCGATTTGCCCGCGCGCTACCTGCGCGCCGTGCCGCCCGCGCAGCGCGCCGCCACGCTGGCGCAGCTGCAGGCCCTGCTGGCGCAGGCGCTCGACCACGAAGGTGGCCGCTTCCTCAGCGCCTACCGTTTCGTGCGCGCGCTCAAGGCCGGTGGCACGCCGCTGCCGCCGGTGGCCACGCCCGGCGCAGTGCGCCTGCTCACCATCCACGGCGCCAAGGGCCTGGAGGCCGACACCGTGCTGCTGCTCGACACCGACGCCGCGCCCGCGCGCGCCGAGACCATGGGCGTGCTGGTCGACTGGCCCGGCGAGGCGCCGCAGCCGCGCCGCTTCGTCTTCCTGGCGAGCGAGAAGTCGGCGCCGCTCTGCGCCCAGGCGCTGCTCGACGCCGAGCGCCGCGCGCGCTCGCTGGAAGAACTCAACGCGCTCTACGTGGCCATGACGCGAGCCGGCCGCCGGCTCGTGGTGTCCAGCTTCGAGCCCGGCCGCGCGAGCGCCGGCGCGTCCTGGTGGCAGCGGCTGTCGCCGCTCGCCGAGCCGCTGGCCGCGCCCGAGGCCGCCGCGCCCGCCGCGCGGGCCGAGGCCGAGCCGTTTGTCCTGCACGCCTTGCCCGGCTTGCGCGTGGCCCCGGAGCCGGTGGCCGACACCGAGGCGGCCGAAGCCGACGAGCAGACCCGCTTCGGTCGCGCCGTGCACCAGCTGCTGCAGTGGTGTCCCACCCCCGCGCGCGGGTTCGACTGGACCCCCACGCACCAGCGCGCCGCCGCCGAGCGGCACGCGCTCGACGCCGCCGGCGGCGCCCGGGCCGTCGAGGCCGCGCGCCGCATCGTGCGCGGCGAAGCGGCCTGGGCCTGGGACGACCAGCTCGTCGAACAATGGGGCAACGAGGTGGAGCTGCTGCACGGCGGACAGCTGCGCCGCCTCGACCGCCTGGTGCGCGAGCGCGCCAGCGGCACCTGGTGGGTGCTGGACTTCAAGACCCACGAAGCGCCGCACACCGTGCCCGCGCACCGCGAGCAGATGGCGGCTTACCGCGCGGCGGTGTCGGCCATCCACCCCGGAGAGCCGCTGCGCCTGGCGTTCATCAACCCGCAAGGGCGGGTGTTCGAATGGAGCGGTGAATGAAACCTGATCAAGGCGTGGCCATCGTTGGCGGTGGCCCGGCGGGCCTGATGGCGGCCGAGGTGCTGTCGGGCGCCGGCGTGCCCGTGGACCTGTACGACGCCATGCCCTCGGTGGGACGCAAGTTCCTGCTCGCCGGCAAGGGCGGCCTCAACCTCACGCACGCCGAAGCCTTCGAGTCCTTCGTGTCGCGCTTCGGCGAACGCGCCGGGGCGCTGAGGCCCCTGCTCGAACGCTTCGGCCCGCAGCAGGTGCGCGACTGGGCCGAGGGCCTGGGCATCGGCACCTTCGTCGGCAGTTCGCGGCGCGTGTTCCCCACCGACATGAAGGCCGCGCCGCTGCTGCGCGCCTGGCTGCACCGGCTGCGGCACCCGGCGCCGGGTGGTGAGCCGGTGCACCTCCACATGCGGCACCGCTGGCTGGGCTTCGGTGCCGATGGTGGGCTGCGCTTCCACACCCCCGACGGCGAACGGACGGTGCACGCGCGCGCCGCCTTGCTGGCCCTGGGCGGTGCGAGCTGGCCGCGCCTGGGCTCCGACGGCGCCTGGGTGCCGCGCCTGCGCGAGGCGGGTCTCGACGTGGCCGATCTGCGGGCCGCCAACTGCGGCTTCGACGTGGCGGGTGCGCTGACGCGCGGGGTGGCCGAAGGATGGAGCGCCGTGTTCGCCGAACGCTGGGCGGGCCAGCCCTTCAAGACCGTGGCGGTGGCGGTCGGCGGGCCGCCGACCGCGCCGCCTGGTGCGCTCCCAGATGCTTCCCCCCCAGATGCGCGGCGGTGGCACCGCGGCGAGTTCGTCGCCACCGCCACCGGCGTCGAAGGCAGCCTGGTCTATGCGCTGTCGGCGCCGCTGCGCGAGTGCATCGCGCGTGAGGGCTCGGCCACGCTGTGGGTCGACCTGCTGCCCGACCGCTCGGCCGAGCGCGTGCTGGCCGAGGTGGCGCACCCGCGCGGCTCGCGCAGCCTGTCCAGCCATTTGAAGGGCCGACTCGGGCTCGACGGCATCAAACTCGCCTTGCTGAACGAATGCCTGGACCGCGAGGCCATGCACGACGCCGCGCGCCTCGCGGCGGCCATCAAGGCCCTGCCGCTGCGCCTGATCCGCCCCCGCCCGATGGCCGAGGCCATCAGCACGGCCGGCGGCGTGCGGCTGGAGTCTTTGGACGAGGGCCTGATGGCGCGCGGGCGGCCCGGCCTGTTCGTGGCGGGCGAGATGCTCGACTGGGAGGCCCCAACTGGCGGCTACCTGCTGACGGCCAGCCTGGCCAGCGGAGCGTGGGCGGGAGAGGCGATGCGGCGCTGGGTGCGGCCGGGCTGAACGGCCAGGGCTTGGTGGCGGTGGCGAGGGGCGCGGATGAACTTTGCCCTGGGGCCCGTTACTCAGCGCAGGCCCCGGCCATCCGGGGTTGCCAATTGCCCTCATCTCCCTCCTTCGTGAAAGCCCTTCGATGACCCAACCCACCGCCATCAAGCGTTCATCGACTCCCATGGCAGCGCCGCAGGTGCCCGTCGACAAGGGTAGTGCCACCGCCCAAAAGGTGGATAAGGTGCTGAGCCGCAATCCCAAGGCGACACAGGCCTTCATCTTCAAGGGGCTAGGCGTCAAGGTGTTGTCGACGATGCCGCCCCCCTGGTTCAAGGGCAAGAAGGAAGGCGGTCCGATTGCCATCGGGAACACGCAGAAGTTCTTCCGCGACCTGGGGATTGAGAGCCTGTTTCACCCAAATCCTTCTGTGCGCGAGGCGGCGGAATTGGTGGCGAAACCAGCGGTTGGCAGCGGCCCGTACGAATTGACACCCGAGATTCGCGCTGCGGTGCGCACGCTGGCCGACCCCTCCAGCGATGCCCTCCAGCGGTATAGAGAAGAGCGTAAAGCGAAAGATCGGTTCTTGAGTGACACCGGGTTCGGCAAGAACCTGATTCGGCGGGCTCAGGAGAAGCTGACGTCTGACCCTGTCGCTGCCAGCGAAGGCCCTCTCGCGGTACTCGACGCCGATGAGCCCGTGCCGGCATTCCAACCGGCGCTGCCTCACGAACTGCAGAAGCAATACGACAAGTGGCGCAAAGCGCAGGTCAAGACGGCGCCGGAGCTCGACGCCGCCGTGACCGCCTATGCGCGTCAGACGTATGGCGGCGGGAACCCTTTCAAGGCGCAGTCATCCGCGGGCCAACCGGTGTCGGACCTGCTGACGTTCATCACGACGGGTGTGACGGAAAAACTGGCCAAGGGGGGGCGTTCGATCCAAGCCTTGAACGGGTTCCATGGCATCACATTCGGCTCTCGCACCGAGGCGCTTCACCATCTGCTGTGGAACACGCCCTTCCTGGTCCGCGTGCCGCCCACGGAAGCCAACCGGTTCATGAAGCTGTACAACGAGCTCGCGAAGGCGAGGCTGTGAGGTCGCACTGACGCGCGGTGCACCAGCCATCGCGATCCACCTCAACGGGAGATGCTGTCGGCATCTCCCGTTGTGTTTGGGGCGGATGAATCGCCAAGCCGCCTCCCGCCGCTTGGCGGGCGCGGTTCGGTCGCTCAATTCAGTCGCTCAAGGCGCTCAGATCCAGCGCATACGACCGGCCCAGCCACAAGGCGCTGTCGCGGTGGTCGCCCAGTTCGTCGCCGGTGTTGGGGTGGATGAACACATCGAGCGCCCCGTGGTTGAGTGCGAGCCAACTGGTCACAGGCGAAAACTGGTCGGCCTCAAAGGCCAGTTGGTACGACCACATGGGGTGTGGCCCAACGGGCCTCTCGTGGAAGCGGCCGATCTGCACCCGCTCGGCCAGATCGCTGGCGATCAATTCCCGCAAGGCCCAGGCCGCGTCGCGCGTGGCGGCGTCGAAGTAGACGTGGGCGTGCCAGCTGGCGATGGAAGAGGGATCGCGCGAGGGCATGGAAAAAGAAATAAGGTGACGAGCCTTGACCCCGGCACTGGCTCCACAGTTAGGGCTGCTTGGTTCCCCACCTGACCCGGTTGGCCGCTTCACCATGCGGGAAGGCCCGTCACCCGCGATTGTAGGCGACGGGGCATGACCGCCTCCCGGGCACGGGTACCCCGACGCATAGAATCGCCCGATGTCCTACGTCGTCCTCGCCCGCAAGTACCGGCCGCGCAATTTCCGCGAGATGGTGGGCCAGGGCCACGTGGTGCAGGCCCTCGCCAACGCGCTCACCAGCCAGCGCCTGCACCACGCCTACCTGTTCACGGGCACGCGCGGTGTGGGCAAGACCACGGTGTCGCGCATCCTGGCCAAGTCGCTCAACTGCACCGGGCCCGACGGGCAGGGCGGCATCACCGCCGAGCCCTGTGGCGTGTGCCAGGCCTGCACCGACATCGACGCCGGCCGCTTCGTCGACTACACCGAGCTCGACGCCGCCTCCAACCGGGGCGTGGACGAGGTGCAATCGCTGCTGGAGCAGGCGGTCTACAAGCCGGTGCAGGGCCGCTTCAAGGTCTTCATGATCGACGAGGTCCACATGCTCACCAACACCGCGTTCAATGCGATGTTGAAGACGCTGGAAGAGCCGCCCGAGTACCTCAAGTTCGTGCTCGCCACCACCGACCCGCAGAAGGTGCCGGTGACGGTGCTGTCGCGCTGCCTGCAGTTCAACCTGCGTCCCATGGCGCCCGAAACCGTGGCCGAACACCTGCAGCAGGTGCTGCAGGCCGAGGGCGTGAACGCCGAGCCGCAGGCGCTGCGGCTGCTGTCGCGCGCGGCGCGTGGCTCCATGCGCGACGCGCTGTCGCTCACCGACCAGGCCATCGCCTTCGGTGGCGGCCAGCTGCTGGAGGCGCCGGTGCGCCAGATGCTCGGCGCGGTCGACCGCAGCCACGTGCTGCGCCTCATCGACGCGCTGGCGCGCACCGACGGCGCGGCCGTGGTGGACACCGTGAACACGCTGCGCGTGAACGGCCTGAGCGCGGCGTCCACGCTGGAGGAGATGACCGGCCTGCTGCAGCGCATGGCGGTGTTGCAGAGCGTGCCCGAGTCGGCCACCACCGACGACGACCCCGACACGCCCGAGATCGCGCGCCTGGCCGAGGCCCTGCCGGCCGATGAGACGCAACTGCTCTACAGCCTGTGCCTGCACGGCCGCACCGAACTGGGCCTGGCGCCCGACGAGTACGCGGCCTTGACCATGGTGCTGCTGCGCCTGCTCGCCTTCAAACCTTCGGGCGCGGCGGAAAAAAAAACTCTGAGGCCGGCTGAGGCCCGGCCAGCGCCGGCTGCGCCGGTCGCTACGGCGGCGCCCGCCATGCCGGCTGCGCCCGTGGCCGCGCCACCGCGCCCGGTGCCCGTTGCGCCCGTGCTGGCGCCGGTCGCTGGTGAACCGGGCGTGCGGCCCGCTCCCGTCGCGCCACCGCAGGCCCCCGCGCCGGTGGCGCCCAGGGCCCAGGCGCCGATCGCCGCGCCGCCGTTGCCCGAGCCCGCCGCCTTCGATGGACCGCCCGATGACGAGGCCCCCTGGCCCGAGCCCGACGAGGACCTGCCGCCCTGGGATCCTGTGCCGGCGCCCACGGCGGCCCGGTCACCCGCGGCACCGGCCCCCACGGCCGCGCCGGTGGTGCGCATCCCCGTGCGCGACCCGGGCTCGCCGGGCCGGCTCGACCAACCCCGGCCCGCCGCCGCGCCATTGCAGCCCACGCCCGAGGGCGATTTCTGGACCGGGCTGGTGCAGCAACTCGCGGACAGCGGCGCCATCACGGCGCTCACGCGCGAGCTCGCGCTGCAGTCGCAGCTGGTGTCGCGCGACGGTCCGCGCTGGCTGCTGCGCATCGAACGCGAAACCCTGGCCCAGGGCAGCAACCGCGAACGGCTCATGGCCGCGCTGCACGCCTCGGGGCACACGGTCGAACTCGCGCTGGAGAACGGCGTGGTCACCGATTCGCCCGCGCGGCGCGCCACCGCCGAGGCCGAGCGCCGCCAGCGCGAGGCCGAGCAGCAGATCCTCGGCGACCCCTTCGTGCAGGCCATGATGCGCGACTTCGGCGGCACAATCGTGCCCGGCTCGCTCAAGGCGATAAGCTGAATCACCCCCGCCGCGCTTCGCGCGACCCCCTCCGAGGGGCACACCAGCGGCCCGTCCTGAACATGACAAAGGGCGGTTCCGCGGTGTTCCCCGATCAACCCCAAGGATTGCCATGTTCAACAAAGGACAACTCGCCGGCCTCATGAAGCAGGCCCAGGCCATGCAGGACAACCTCAAGAAGGCTCAGGAAGAACTCGCCCACGTCGAGGTCACGGGCGAATCCGGCGCCGGCCTGGTCAAGGTGGTCATGACCTGCAAGCACGACGTCAAGCGGATCACCATCGACCCCAGCCTGCTCGCCGACGACAAGGACATGCTCGAAGACCTGGTGGCCGCGGCCTTCAACGCCGCTGTGCGCAAGGCCGAGGAGACCTCCAACGAGAAGATGGGCAAGCTCACCGCCGGCATGCCGGGCCTGCCGCCGGGCATGAAGTTCCCCTTCTGATCCCGCGCCCGGTGGCCGACAACCATTCCCTGGAGAACCTGGTGCAGGCGCTGCGGCGCCTGCCCGGCGTGGGCGTGAAGTCGGCGCAGCGCATGGCCTTTCACCTGCTGCAGCACGACCGCGAGGGTGCGCAGCTGCTGGCGGGTGCCCTGCAGGCGGCGGTGAGCGAGGTGCGCCACTGCGCGCTCTGCCACACCTTCACCGAAGACGAGGTCTGCGCCACCTGCCGCGACCCGCGGCGTGACCGCAGCCAGCTCTGCGTGGTGGAAACGCCGGCCGACCAGGCCGCCATGGAACGCACGGGGGCCTACAAAGGCCTGTACTTCGTGCTCATGGGCAAGCTCAGCCCGCTCGACGGCGTGGGCCCGCGCGACATCGGCCTGGACAAGCTGTTCGACCGCGTGGACGACCCCGCCGCCGAGGTGCCGGTGCGCGAAGTGATCCTGGCCACCAACTTCACCGCCGAGGGCGAGACCACCGCGCACGTCATCGCGCAGGCGCTGAAGGACCGGGGCCTGCAGGTCACGCGCCTGGCGCGCGGCGTGCCGGTGGGCAGCGAGCTCGAGTACGTCGACCTGGGCACCATCGCGCACGCCCTGGTCGATCGGCGCTGAAGTTCCCGCCCCGCGGGTCGGTGTAAACCCGCTCAGGACTCGCCCGGATGGCGGGCGCGTCTCGCCCCCCTAATCTCGGCGCATGGGTCCCCTGAACCGCCGCCAGTGGAGCGCCGCCATGGCGGGGCTGGCGCTGGCCGCCGGTGCGGGCCCGGCCGGGGCCACTCCGCCCACCCCGCGTCCGGCCCCCTGGCCGCCCAAGCTGGTGGACACCCGCATCGTGATCGCGCTGGAGCCGCGCACCGGCTTGGGCAACCTGCCGCTCACGGTGGCCGAACAGCGGCACTTCTTCCGTGAGGAAGGCCTGGACGTGGAGCTGCGCGAGTTTCCCGACCTGGGCCAGGCCATGGCGGCGGTGCAGGCCAAGGCGGCGCACGTGGCGTGTGTGCCCTTCGCGCAGCTGATCGCGCCCCCGGCGCACGCCCTGGGCTGGCAGAGCTTCGTGGTGCAGGGCCGCGCGCCGCAGGTGGTGCTGGGCGTGTCGCACAAGACGGTGCCGGGGTTTCGCGGTCCGGCCGATCTGCGCGGGCGGCGCATCGGCCTGCACGCCAAGGACCCGCTGGCCCGCAGCGTGCTCACGGCGTTCCTGCAGCGCGAACAGGTGAGGGAGGATGAGGTGCAGGTGCTGCACCAGCCCAGCCCCGGGGCGGCGCTGCTGGCGTTTCGCGGCGGGCAACTGGACGCGCTGTGCCACGCCGATCCCATGATGACGCTGCTCGAGCAGTTGGGCGAGCTGCGCGTGGCGGTGGACACGCGCAGCCTGGGCGGCACCACCGAGGTGTTCGGCGGGCCCGTGCCGGTGGGCTGCCTGAGCGCGCCGGCCGAGTTCCTGGCGCAGTACCCGCGCGTGACGCAGGCGCTGACCGACGCCGTGGTGCACGCGCTCAAATGGCTGCAGACGGCCGGTCCCTCGGACCTCATCAAGACCGTGCCCGAGAGCCACTTCCAGGGCGACCGGGCGATCTACCTGGCCACGGTGGAGCGCTCGCGCGACGCCTGGACGGCCGATGGCCTGATGCCGCGCGGCGGTCCCGAGGCCATGAACCGCGTGGGGGAGGGAACGCTGCTGGCACCGGCCGAGGTGGCGCGGCATTTCACGAACGCCTTCGCGCAGAAGGCGAAAGCGCGCTTCAGGGCCTGAGGCCCGCCCGCGCGCCGCGCCGTTTCATTTGCGCGCGGTCTTGCTGGAACCCGAACTGGCCGAGCGGGTTTTGCCAGACGAAGACTTGCTGGCGCTGGCCGGCTTCTTGACCATTGCCTTCTTCGCCGACGCCGAGCGGGTGGCGCTGGCGCGCGGCTTGGCCGCCTTGGTGGTGCGCGCCGTGGCGGTGCCGCTGGCCTTGGCCCGCTGCGGCAGGTGCAGGGTCACGCGCTGGCCGGTCTTGAGCGAACTGCCCACCGAGAGGCGGTTCCATTCGGCCACGCTCGCCGCGCTCAGGCCATAGCGCCGCGCCAGGCGGGCCACGTTTTCGCCCTTGCGCGCCTTCACCACCACGCGGCGCGTGGTCACTTCGGGCTGCAGGCTAAGGGTGCCGTTGTCGGCCACGTGGGCGGGCACGTCGCGGTCCAGCTTGCCGTTGCGCGGCACGATGAGGCTGGAGCCCGCGCGCAGCCGCATGCGCGGCGGAATGGCATTGGCCTTGCGCAGTTCGGCTTCGCTCATGCCCACGCGCTCAGCCGCCTGTGCCACCGTCATGGTGCTGGGCACCACCCAGGCGGTCCAGCTCGCCAGCGGGCCGCTGTAGGCCTGCAGCTTGCGTTGGAAGATCACCGCGTTGTCCCAGGGCAGCAGCACCTGGGGCGTGCCGGCGGCCATCACCACCGGCTGCTTGAGGGACGGGTTGAGCGCGCGCACGTCGGCCTCCTCGACCTCGGCCAGGCGCGCGATCACGGCCACGTCCATGTCGCGCTCGATGGCGACGGTGTCGAAGAAGGGGTGGTTGCCGATGTCGGGCAGGGTGGCCGAGTAGCGCGCCGGATTGGCCACGATGTTTTTCACCGCCTGCAGCTTGGGCACGTAGTGGCGCGTCTCGGCGGGCATGATGAGGTCGCCGTAGCCCGTGGGCAGGCCCGCGCGCTGGTTGCGCGTGATGGCGCGGCTGACGTTGCCCTGGCCCCAGTTGTAGGCGGCCAGCGCGAGGTGCCAGTCGCCGAAGCGCGCGTGGAGCTGCTCCAGGTAGTCGAGCGCGGCGCGGGTGGAGGCCAGCACGTCGCGCCGGTCGTCGCGGAAGGCGTTCTGCTTCAGGTCGAAGGAGGCGCCGGTGGCGGGCATGAACTGCCACATGCCGGCGGCGCGCGCGCTGGACACGGCCTGCGGGTTGAAGGCGCTTTCGATGAAGGGCAGCAGCGCCAGCTCCATGGGCAGGCCACGCGCCTCGATCTCCTCAACGATGTGGAAGAGGTAGCGGCTGGAGCGCTCGGTCATGCGCTGGATGTAGTCGGGGCGCGAGAGGTACCACTGCTCGTGCTGGCGCACCAGCTCGTCGTTCAGGTCGGGCAGGGCCAGGCCGCGGCGGATGCGCTCCCACAGGTCGGCGGGCGCGGCCAGCGAGGTCACGGTGGGCGCGTCCATCGGCGCGACGGCGAGGTCGCTTAGCGGCACGTTGCCGGGCAGGCGAACGGCCGGGCCGCCGCGCGTGCTGGAGGCGGGGTCGCCGGCGGGCGCGTTGGCGGCGGGCGAGTCCGGGGCGTTGACGGCGACGGTGCTGGCGCAGCCAGCCAGCGCCACGGGGACGGCGAGGGCCAGCGCCAGGCGCCGGGCACCGCCACGCAGGCGCGCGAGCGCCGGGGCAAGACAAGGGGTCATCGGAAAACGTTCTTCCATTCGCGCAGCGTGGCGAACACGGCCACCGGATCGGCCGAGAGGCCGGGTGCCTGTTGCTGAGCCGCGGCCACCACCTCGGGTTCCGCGGTGCGCAGAAACGGGTTGATGCGCCGCTCCAGATCGATGGAGCTGGGCAGGGTGGGCTGGTTGCGCGCGCGCTGCTGCTGGCAGTGCCGCGCATAGGCCGCGAGCTCGGCGTTGCCGGGTTCCACCGCCTGCGCGAATTTCAGGTTGGAGAGGGTGTACTCATGCGTGCAGCACACGCGGGTGGCGCCCGGCAGGGCCGCCAGGCGGTCCAGCGAGCGGTGCATTTGCGCGGGAGTGCCTTCGAACAGGCGGCCGCAGCCGCCCGAGAACAGCGTGTCGCCGCAGAACAGCAGGGGCAGGCCGTCGAGTTCGGGGGTGTAGTACGCGATGTGGCCGCTGGTGTGGCCCGGCACGTCGATCACGTCGAAGGCCAGGCCCAGCGCCGTGACCCGCTCGCCCCCGCCCACGCGGCGCAGCGGCTCGGGCATGGGCTCGTGGACGGGGCCGATGACCTGGGCGCCCGTGGCCTCGCGCA
This sequence comes from Hydrogenophaga sp. 70-12, assembly GCF_001897365.1. NCBI lineage: Bacteria > Pseudomonadati > Pseudomonadota > Betaproteobacteria > Burkholderiales > Comamonadaceae > Hydrogenophaga > Hydrogenophaga sp. 70-12. The sequence continues at coordinate 10,261 of NZ_MKSS01000156.1, read as the reverse complement.
GGGCGGCCACGCCGCCGGTGTGGTCGGCGTGGTGGTGCGTGATGAGGATGGTGTCGAGCGCCAGGCCCAGGTCCTTCAGCGTGGCCAGCACGCCCGAGGCCTCGCCTGGGTCGACCACCAGCGCGCGGCGGCCGTCGTGCAGCAGCCAGATGTAGTTGTCGGTGAAGGCGGGGATGGGCAGGAGCTGCATGGGGGCTGCGGTGGGCGCGGGGGAGGGGGCGTGTAGAGTGCGGGCACTGTGAATACGCCCCCGCGCCGATGACCGAAAAAATTATAGGGTTGACCGAATGGTTCGCGACCCCGCCTGGCAGGTACCTGCTGGCCTGGGAGCAGGACCGGTTCGACCTGGCGGTGGCCGATGTGTTCGGTTTTCATGCCTTGCAGCTTGGCGTGCCCGAGCTCGACGCGCTGCGCGCCAACCGCATGCCGCAGCGCTGGCTGGCCTTGCCCGAGGGCGATGCGCCCACCATCGACGGCGCGCGCGTGGCCCTGGTCACCGACGCCGCGGCCCTGCCGTTTCCCGAAGCCAGCCTCGACCTGGTGGTGCTGCCGCACACGCTGGAGCTCAGCGCCGACCCGCACCAGGTGCTGCGGGAGGTGGAGCGCGTGCTGGTGCCCGAGGGGCGGGTGGTGCTCACCGGCTTCAATCCCGCGAGCCTGTGGGGCATGCGCCAGGCGCGTGCGCGCGCCATGCAGCGGCTGGGCCGGGGCACGCGCCCGTACCTGCCCGACGCGGGCGAGTTCATCGGGCCGGGCCGCCTGCGCGATTGGCTGCGGCTGCTGAGCTTCGAGGTCGAGGCCCAGCACTGCGGCTGCTACCGCCCGGCGGTGCGCACCGACAAATGGCTGCACCGCCTGCGCTGGATGGACCGCGCCGGCGCGCGCTGGTGGCCCATCTTCGGTGCGGTGCACGTCACCACCGCGGTCAAGCGGGTGCGCGGCATGCGCCTGCTGGGCCCGGCCTGGAAGCCGCGCCGCCTGCCGGCCACGGCGCCGGTGCCGCTGGCCAACCGGCAGCGGCGCTGAGGCACTCGCCGCCGCGCCGCGGCGGGCACGGCCATCGGGCATTTTTTTCTTTGGATGGAGCATTCTTTGGACCACGTGGTGATCTACACCGATGGCGCCTGCAAGGGCAATCCCGGCCCCGGCGGCTGGGGCGTTTACTTGAAATCCGGCGGGCATGAGAAGGAGTTGTGGGGCGGCGAGCGCGACACCACCAACAACCGCATGGAACTCATGGCCGTCATCCAGGCTCTGTCCGCCCTGAAGCGGCCCTGCCAGGTGTCGCTGCACCTGGACAGCGAGTACGTGCGCAAGGGCATCACCGAATGGATCCACGGCTGGAAGAAGAAGGGCTGGGTGACGGCGAGCAAGCAGCCCGTCAAGAACGCCGATCTGTGGCAGCGCCTCGACGCCCTGGTGCACGGCGGGCCGCACCGCGTCGAGTGGCACTGGGTCAAGGGCCACGCCGGCCACGCCGGCAACGAGCGCGCCGACGCGCTGGCCAACCGGGGCGTGCCGAACTAGAAAGCCCCCCCGCCGCGCTTCGCGCGACCCCCCAAGGGGGGCGGCACCTGCAGCCCGGCACAGCCGGTTCAGCGGTGCCCCTTGGTTGCGCCGCTTCTGGCGTGGACTGCACAATGTGAAGATTGTTGGCATGGAAACTGTTTCCCCACGGCGACAGGGCCAACGGCAGTATTCGAGCGGAGACTTCATGGCGAAACCCAAATCAACGGTCTGGCTGGCGGTGCTGGGCCTGGCGCTGGCGCTGGGCGGTGCCTGGTGGTGGCAGCAGCAGCCGCGCGCCTCGGGCGTGTCCGGCTCGGCGGATGCGGCCCCCGCGCCCCGCGCGCCCGGCGGCGCCGGTCCGGTCAGCGTGGAGATCGCCGCCGTCAAGCAGGCGCGCCTGCAGGACGACGCCCAGGCCGTGGGCTCGCTGAACTCGCGCCAGGCCGTCACCCTCAAGCCCGAAACGGCGGGCCGCGTCGCCCGCATTGCCTTCAAGGACGGCCAGGGCGTCAAGCGCGGCCAATTGCTGGTGCAGCTCGACGACACGCTGCAGCGCGCCGAGCTGAGCCAGGCCCAGGCCCAGCTGTCCATCGCGCGCGCCAACCTCAAGCGCAATGAGGAGCTGCTGGCCCAGAGCTTCGTGGCCGCGCGCGTGGTGGACGAAAGCCGCGCCGCCCTGCAGGTGGCCGAGGCCCAGGTGGACCTGGCCCAGGCCCGGCTGCAGCGCATGCGCATCACCGCGCCCTTCGACGGCACGCTGGGCCTGCGCAGCATCAACCTGGGCCAGTACGTGAAGGACGGCGATCCGCTCGTCAACCTGGAAGACACCTCCCAACTGACCGTGGACTTCCGCCTGCCCGAGCGCTACCAGAACCGCATCGCCCCGGGCCAGTCCGTGCAGGTGCAGCTCGACGCGCTGCCCGGCCATCGCTACCAGGCGCGTGTGCTCGCGGTCGATCCGCTGCTGGACGCCAACGGCCGCTCCATCGCGGTGCGCGCCGAGATGCCGTCCTCCCCCAGCCAGGCGCTGCGCCCCGGCATGTTCGCGCGCGTGCTGATCGTGTTTTCGGTGAATGAGAACGCGCTGGTGGTGCCCGAGGAGGCCCTGGTGCCCCAGGGCGGCCGCCAGTACGTCTACGTGATCGACGAGCAGGGACAGGGCGACGCGCGCAAGCGCACCTCGCGCCGCGTCGAGGTGGAGCTGGGCGTGCGCCGCGGCGCCGACGTGCAGATCACCCAGGGCCTGAAGCCCGGCGACACCGTGGTGGTGGCCGGCCAGCAGCGCCTGCAGCGCGACGGCACCGTGGTGCGCGTGGTGGACCTGGCGGCCCGCGCCGCCGCCGCCAACTGACGCCGCCGCGCGCCCGCACCGGAGGCCCGCATGCAACTGCCCGAAGTCGCCATCCGCCGGCCGGTGTTCGCCACCGTGCTGTCGCTGCTCATCCTGCTGGTGGGCCTGGTCTCGTTCAACAACCTCACCGTGCGCGAGTACCCGCGCATCGACGAGCCCACCGTCACCGTCACCACCCGCTTCGGTGGCGCCTCCAGCGAGGTGATCGAGTCCCAGGTCACCAAGGTGCTGGAAGACTCGCTCGCCGGCATCGAGGGGGTGGACATCATCACCTCCATCAGCCGGCAGGAGCAGAGCCAGATCACGGTGCGCTTCAAGCTCGAGCGCGACCCCGACTCCGCCGCCGCCGACGTGCGCGACAAGGTCAGCCGCGTGCGCCAGCGACTGCCCGACGACGTCGACGAGCCCACCATCGCCAAGGTCGAGGCCGACGCCACGCCCGTCATCTGGCTCGCGCTCAACTCCGACACGGTGTCGGCCCTGGACCTCAGCGACGTGGCCAACCGCCTCATCAAGCCGCGCCTGCAGACGGCGCCCGGCGCGGCCGACGTGCGCATCTGGGGCGAGCGGCGCTTCTCCATGCGCATCTGGCTCGACCCGGACCGCCTGGCCGCCTACAACCTGACCGTGCAGGACGTGGAGGACGCGCTGCGCCGCTCCAATCTGGAGGTGCCGGCCGGGCGCATCGAGAGCTCGCAGCGCGAGTTCAACGTGACGGCCGCCACCGACGTGCAGACACCCGAGCAGTTCCGCGCCATCGGCATCCGCACGGTCAAGGGCCAGACCATCCGCATCGGCGATGTGGCGCGCGTGGAGCAGGCGCCCCAGGACGAGCGCACCTCGGTGCGCTACAACGGCCGCGACGCCGTGTCGCTGGGCGTGATTCGACAGGCCACGGCCAACCCGCTGGAGCTGTCGGCCGCGGTGCAGAACATGCTGCCCAGCATCACCGCCGAACTGCCCAAGGGCGTGAGCATCGAGGTCGCCAACGACAACTCCATCTTCATCGACCGCTCCATCAAGGCGGTCTACACCACCATCGCCGAAGCGGTGGTGCTGGTGGCGCTGGTGATCTTCCTGTTCCTGCGCACGCTGCGCGCCTCGGTCATTCCGCTGATCACCATCCCGGTCAGCCTGATCGGCTCCTTCGCGCTGATGGGCTTGTTCGGCTTCTCCATCAACACGCTCACGCTGCTGGCGCTGGTGCTGGCCATCGGACTGGTGGTGGACGACGCCATCGTGATGCTGGAGAACATCTACCGCCACATCGAGGAGGGCATGAAACCCTTCGACGCGGCGATCAAGGGCGCGCGCGAGATCGGTTTCGCCATCGTGGCCATGACGCTCACGCTGGCGGCGGTGTACGCGCCGCTGGCCTTCACGCCGGGGCGCACCGGGCGGCTGTTCGCCGAGTTCGCGCTGGCGTTGGCGGGTGCGGTGGTGGTCTCGGGCTTCGTGGCGCTCACGCTTTCGCCCATGATGTGCTCCAAGCTGCTGCGCCACGTGGACCAACCCGGCCGCTTCGACCGCTTCATGGAGCGTGTTCTGGTGCGCATCAACCAGGGCTACGACCGCCTGCTGGGCCTGTCGCTGCAGGTGCGCTGGCTGGTGGTGGGCGTGATGCTCGCCAGCGCTGGCGCGAGCTGGTGGCTGCTGAGCACCACGCGCTCGGAGCTGGCGCCCATGGAAGACCGCGGCGTGGTGTTGGCCAACATCAACGGGCCCGACGGCGCCACCCTGGCCTACACGCGCCGCTACGTGGACGCGATCGAGAAGATGGCCAGGGAACAGCCGGAGTTCGACCGCATCTTCGCGGTGGTGGGCAACCCCTCGGTGGCGCAGGGCAGCGTGACCATGCGCGGCAAGGCCTGGGAGGAGCGTGACCGCAGCACCATGGAGATCGCGCGCGCGCTGGCGCCGCGCATGGCGGCGCTGCCTGGCATCAGCGCTTACCCGATCACGCCGCCCTCGCTGGGCCAGGGCTTTCGCGAGCGGCCGCTCAACTTCGTCATCGTCACCAACGACACCTACGAAAACCTCTCGGCCGTGGTGCGCCAGTTCCAGGACCGCATGGCGCAGAACCCGGGCCTGGTGCAGGTCGACACCGACCTGCGCCTGAACAAGCCCGAGATCCGCATGGACGTGGACCGCGAGCGCGCGGCCGACATGGGGGTGAGCGTGGACGCCATCGCGCGAACGGTGGAAACCATGCTGGGCGGGCGCACGGTCACGCGCTACAAGCGCGACGGCGAACAGTACGACGTGGTGGTGCAGACCGTCTCGGCCAACCGCAGCACGCCCGAGGACATCGACCGGCTGTTCGTGCGCGGGCGCGGCGACGCGATGATCCCGCTCGCCTCGCTGATCAGCACGCGTGAGGTGGTGGTGCCGCGCGAACTGAACCACTTCGGCCAACGCCGCAGCGCCTCGATCACGGCCAACGTGGCGCCCGACTATTCGCTTGGCGAAGCCCTGCAGTTCATGGAACAGACGGCGCGCGAGATATTGCCTGCGGGCTACGCCACCGACCTGAACGGCCAGAGCCGCGAGTTCCGCAACGCCTCGGGCTCGCTGGCGCTGGTGTTCGTGCTGTCGTTGCTGTTCATCTACCTGGTGCTGTCGGCGCAGTTCGAGAGCTTCGTCGATCCCTTCATCATCATGCTGTCGGTGCCGCTGTCGATGATGGGCGCGCTGCTGGCGCTCAAGCTCTCAGGGGGCACGCTGAACGTGTTCAGCCAGATCGGCCTGATCACACTGGTGGGCTTGATCACCAAGCACGGCATCCTGATCGTGGAGTTCTCCAACCAGCTGCGCGAGCAGGGGCTGGAGAAGCTGGACGCGGTGAAGCAGGCGGCCGGCCTGCGCCTGCGGCCCATCATGATGACCACGGGCGCCATGGTGCTGGGCGCGATCCCGCTGGCCCTGGCCACCGGCGCGGGCGCCGAAAGCCGCCAGCAGATCGGCTGGGTGATCGTGGGCGGCATGTCGGTGGGCACGCTGCTCACCATCTTCGTGGTGCCGACCATGTACACGCTGCTCTCGCGCCGCCAGTCGGGCGAGTCGGCGCACCCGGTGATGCACGACGAGGCGGGTGGCGATCACGCCGGGGCGATACCCGCCAAGTAGCCGCGGTTACAGGGGCACGCCCACGGCGTCGGGCACCGGTGTGGCGCGCCGCTCGGCCGCCCCGCCTGCCTCGGGGACCTCGGACACGCTGAGCGCGGCCTGCAGGTCCCGCGCCGCGCTGCGCAGCGCCTTGCCGCTGCGCACGTCCTGCGCGGGAATTCGTGCAAGCAGCTTGTAGGCCATGTTCCGGACCAGCAGGAAGGGGTGCTCCTCGGCCAGTACGCGGCAGGCGGTCTGGAACCGGAGGCTGGCCGCTTGCCTGGCCGCCTGGCGGGTCTGCCGGTACTTCTTGAGGCTGAACCCGCAGTCGAGCAGCCGCCGCAGGGACATCGGTTCCTCCCATGCGCATTGCCCGCGGTCCATGCAGAGGGCCTTGTCCGCTTGCTGGTCGGCGGTGAGCCGGTCCATGAACCCCTTGACCACCCGGGTGGCTTCGTCGAGCGATGGGACGCCGGCCTCGCCGGGGTCGCTGGCGTCCCCTGGGGGCTGCTCGAGGGGGGCGGCGTCGGGTGGGGCAGGGCAATGTCTCATATCGGTCCGTGGAATCGATGCTGACAATGCCGCTTCAGTCGCCGCGGGTCGCCATTCGTTCCGCGTTCGGCCGCATGGCCGATGCCGGGCCCAGGGGGAGCGGGCCTCGCCGCCCGAGCCCTCAGATCGCCCCGTCGAAGACCATCACCTCGACGGTGTCGCCCACGGCCACGTTGCCCTGGTCGTGCCGCAGCACGATCAGCCCATTGGCCTGGACCATGGAGCTGAGCACGCCCGAGCCCTGGTTGCCGGTGGTGCGGGCCACCAGCGTGCCGTCGGCCGCGCGCTCGACGGTGCCGCGCTGGTACTCGGTGCGGCCGGGCTTCTTGCGCATGGCCTCGCCGCTCCTGGCCTGCAGCAGCACCGGTGGCGCCACGTCCGCGCCCATGAGGCGCTGCAGGGCCGGGCGCACGAAGGCCAGGAAGGTCACCATCACGGCCACCGGGTTGCCCGGCAAGCCAAACAGCACCGCGGACTTGGCGCCGTCGGTGATGCGGCCCACCGCCATCGGGCGGCCCGGGCGCATGGCGATGCGCCAGAAGGCCACGTCGCCGAGCTGTTTCATCATGGCCTTGGTGTGGTCGGCCTCGCCCATGCTGACGCCGCCGCTGGTGATGACGGCGTCGGCGCGCGCGGCGGCGTCGCGGAAGGCGGCCTCCAGGCGGGCGGGCCGGTCGGGGACCACGCCCATGTCGATCACCTCCACGCCCAGGCGCGTGAGCAGGCCGAACACGGTGTAGCGATTGCTGTCGTAGACCGCGCCTTCGCGCGGGGCCTCGCCCAGGCTCAGGATCTCGTCGCCGGTGGAGAAATAGGCCACGCGCGCGCGGCGCCGCACGCGCACCGTGGGCAGGCCCAGGCTGGCCACCAGGCCCAGCGCGGCGGGGCCCAGCACCTGGCCACGGCGCAGCGCGGGCTGGCCCGCCATCAGGTCTTCGCCTATGAAGCGGCGGTTGTCGCCGGGTTTGACCACGCCGGGCGGAATGGTGACCGTGTCGCCATCGACCCGGACGAATTCGATCGGCACCACCGTGTCCAGGCCCGCCGGCATGATGGCGCCGGTCATGATCTTCAGGCACTCGCCCGCGCCCACGGGGTGCGCCCAGGCCTTGCCCGCGAAGGCCGTGCCCTGGCAGCGCAGCACCAGCGGCGACGAACCCAGCGCCGCGCCATCGAAGGCAAAGCCGTCCATGGCGGAGTTGTCGTGGGGCGGCACGCTGATGGGCGAGACCACGTCCTCGGCCAGCACGCGGCCCAGGGCCTCGAAGATGCCGACGTCCTCGGTGTCGGTGATCGGCTCGACGAGCCGCGCGAGGAATGCATTGACGCGCTCGGCGGTCAGGGCCTGGGGGTCGTAGCCCTGCAGCTCGGCGGCGATCTGGTCGATGGTCTTCATGGGCGGCCCTGCTCCAGCGCGTGCAGCTCGTCCAGGGTGTTGGTGTTGAAGAAGGCCAGGGGGTCGTCGCCGGCTTGGTCGAAGGGCACGAGCACGGTGTGGTGCTGCTCGGTCCAGCGGTCGATCTTGCGGCCGCCGGCCTGCGTGAAGGCCACCAGGCTCTCCAGCAGTTGCACGCGCAACAGGCTGAACACCGGCTGCGCGCGCGGCGCGCTGCCGTTCTCGGGCGCGCTGGCCATGGCGATGTCGGTGGCCGGGTCATCGAAGGCGGCGGCCAGGCGCCGCGCCAGGTCCAGCGGGAAGCGCGGCGTGTCGCAAGGCACCGTCAGCAGGTAGGGCGTTTCGGCGCGCTCCAGGCCGGTGAGAAACCCGGCCAGCGGGCCCGCGTAGTCGCTCAGGGTGTCGGGCCACACCGGCACGCCGAAGGCCTCGTAGGCGCCGAGGTTGCGGTTGGCGTTGAGCATCAGCTCGCCAATGTGGTCGCCCTCCTGCATCTGCAGGCGCATGAGCGCGTGCAGCGCCAGCGGCGTGCCATTGAACTTCTGCAGGCCCTTGTCGGCCCCGCCCATGCGCGAGCCCCGGCCGCCGGCCAGGACCAGTGCCGTGATTTCTCTGGGATGGATCATTCGAGGAAGTGAGGCTTAGCCACCGATGTAGCTCATCTCGACGCGCCGCTTGCCGGCGCCGGGCTCGGGCGGCAGCGAGGCGCGCAGCTGCGAGTAGCGGTCGTCGCGGCCTTGCCAGATGGCGCCGATGGCGCTGGCCAGCTCGGCGTCGCTCGCACCGCCGCGGATCAGGTGGCGCAGGTCGTGGCCTTCGGTGGCGAACAGGCAGAGGTAGAGCTGGCCCTCGGTGGACAGGCGGGCGCGGTTGCAGTCGCCGCAGAAGGCCTGCGTCACGCTGCTGATGGCGCCGATCTCGCCCGAGCCGTCGGCGTAGGCCCAGCGCTCGGCGGTCTCGCCAGGGGCGGTGGGGTCCAGCGGCACCAGGGGCAGCTCGCGCTGAATGCGCTCGATGAGCTCGGCGCTGGGCAGCACCTCGTCCATGCGCCAGCCGTTGGTGGCGCCCACGTCCATGTACTCGATGAAGCGCAGCACGATGCCGGTGCCCTTGAAGTGGCGCGCCATCGGCAGGATCTGGTCGTGATTGGTGCCGCGCTTGACCACCATGTTGACCTTGATCGGCCCCAGGCCCGCGGCCTGCGCGGCCTCGATGCCGGCGAGCACCTCGGCCACGGGGAAATCGACGTCGTTCATGGCGCGGAAGACGGTGTCGTCCAGGCCGTCGAGGCTGACCGTGACGCGCTGCAGGCCGGCGGCCTTGAGCGCGGCGGCCTTGCGCGCGAGCAGCGAGCCGTTGGTGGTGAGCGTCAGGTCCAGCGGCCGGCCTTCGGTGGTGCGCAGCGCGGCCAGTTGGCCGACCAGGATCTCCAGGTTCTTGCGCAGCAGCGGTTCGCCGCCGGTGAGCCGGATTTTCTGCACGCCGTGCGCGGCGAACAGGCGCGCCACGCGGGTGATTTCCTCGAAGCTGAGCAGCTCGCCGTGCGGCAGGTACTGGTAGTCCTTGTCGAACACTTCCTTCGGCATGCAGTAGCTGCAGCGGAAGTTGCAGCGATCCGTCACGCTGATGCGCAGGTCGCGCAGCGGGCGGCCCAGGGCGTCGCCCAGCAGGCCGGTGGCGGCCACGGGCTGTGCCGGCACCGTGGCGGCGCGCCGCTGCAGGCGCTGGTCGATGAGGGGGATGACCCGTTCGGACATCCCCCGATTGTGGTTCAAACGCAGCGGGCGCCGTCCACCTCCAGGCAAACCCCGGAAATGAACGCGGCTTCGTCGCTGGCGAGGTAGAGCACGGCGTTGGCCACGTCCTCGGGGGTGGAGAAGCGCCCCAGCGGGATGGTGCTGCGGAACTTGGCCAGTCGCTCGTCGGTGAGCTCGCCGCCCGCGAAGGCCGTGCCCAGGCCGGTGAAGGGGTTCATCACCGGGTTGATGCAGTTGACGCGGATGTTGTCCGGCCCGAACTCGGCCGCGAGCGACTTGCTGGTGGTGATCACCGCACCCTTGGAGCCGTTGTACCAGGTGAGGCCGGGGCGCGGGCGCACCCCAGCGGTGGAGGCGATGTTGATGAAGGCACCGCCGCCGTTGGCGCGGAACACGGGCACCGCGTGCACGGCCGCGAGGTAGATGCTCTTGACGTTGACCGCGTAGCAGCGGTCGAACTCTTCCTCGCTCACGTCCAGCGCGGGCTGGTTCTTGTGCGTCCAGCCGGCGTTGTTGACCATGGCGTCGAGGCGGCCGTGGCGCTGCACGGCCGCCTGCACCAGGGCCTTCATGTCGCTGGAGCGCGTGACG
>NZ_MKSS01000155.1:0-22743 GCF_001897365.1 Hydrogenophaga sp. 70-12 | reverse complement strand
CAACAACCAGCCCGTGCGCCGGCGCGACGTGCAGGACGTGTTCCTGGGCACCGGCCTGGGCCCGCGCGCCTACGCCATCATCGGCCAGGGCACCATCAGTCGCATCATCGAGAGCAAGCCCGAGGAGCTGCGCCTGTTCCTGGAGGAGGCCGCCGGCGTCTCCAAATACAAGGAGCGCCGCCGCGAGACCGCGCACCGCCTGGCCGATACGCGCGAGAACCTGACGCGGGTGGAAGACATCCTGCGCGAACTCAACGCCAACCTCGACAAGCTGGAGAAGCAGGCCGAGGTGGCGGCCCAGTACCACGCGCTGAACGCCAGCGCCACGCTCAAGCAGCACCAGCTGTGGTTCCTCAAGCGCGCCGATGCCGAGGCCGAGCAGGCCCGCGTGCAGAAGGACGCCGCCCAGGCCGCGACCGACCTGGAGTCGCGCACGGCCGACCTGCGACGGATCGAAAGCGAGCTGGAGACCATTCGCCAGGCCCACTACGCGGCGGGCGACCAGGTGAACCAGGCCCAGGGCAAGCTTTATGAGGCCAGTGCCGAGGTCGGCAAGCTGGAGGCCGAGATCCGTTTCGTGGTGGAAGGCCGCCAGCGCGTGGAGCAGCGCCTGGCGCAGCTGAAGGAGCAGATCGCCTCCTGGTCCACGCGCAGCCAGGACGCCGCCGTGGAGCTGGAGCAACTGGCCGAGAACATCGTCGGTGCCGAGGAGCAGTCCGTGGTGCTGGCCGCCCAGGGCGAGGAGCAGGCCGGCGCGCTGCCCGCGCTGGACGACGCGCTGCGCGCCGCGCAGGCCCGTTCCGCCGAGCAGCGCACGGCGGTCACCCAGGTGCAGCAGCAGATCCAGGTGCTGGCGGCCGAGCAGCGCAGCATCGAAGAACAGACGCGCGGCTTGAGCCAGCGCCGCGAGCGCCTGGCCGCCGACAAAAACGCCCTGGCCGCGCCCGACGAGGCGCGCGTCAGCGCGGCCCAGCAGGCCATGGCCACGGCCCAGGCCCTGGCCGAGGAAACCGACGCCCGCCTGCACGAGCTGCAGGACAGCGTGCCCCAGCTCGACGACGCGCGCCGCCAGGCGCAGGCGGCGGTGAACGCCGAGTCCGCGAAACAGGCCGACCTGAGCGCGCGCCTGGAGGCCCTGAAGGCCCTGCAAGAGAAGGTGCGCACCGACGGCAAGCTCAAGCCCTGGCTGAGCAAGCACGGGCTCGACGGCCTGCAGGGCCTGTGGAGCCGCATCCATGTGGAGGCCGGCTGGGAGAACGCCCTGGAGGCCGCCCTGCGCGAGCGCCTGGGCGCGCTGGAAGTGTCGCGCCTGGAGATGGTGCGCGCCTTTGCCAGCGACGCGCCGCCCACCCGCCTGGCCTTCTACCAGCCGCCGCCGGCCGGCGCCGCGAACGAGGGCAACGGCGCGCTCAAGCCCCTGGCCAGCTGGCTGCGCCTGAACGACGCCGCCCAGCAGGCCCTGCTGGGCGACTGGCTGCGCGGCTGCTACAGCGCCGCCACGCTGGACGAGGCCCTGGCCCAGCGCGGCCAGTTGCAGCCCGGCGAGACCCTCTATGTCGCCAGCGGCCACGCCGTCAGCGCCCACAGCGTGAGCTTCTACGCGCCCGACAACGAGCAGGCCGGCCTGCTGGCGCGCGCGCAGGAGATCGAGAACCTGGACAAGCAGCTCAAGGCCCAGGCACTGATCGCCGAGCAGGCGCGCTCGGCCCTGGTGCGCGCCGACGCCGCGTTCACCGACGCCTCGCAGCGCCTGGTGGTGGCGCGCCGCGAGGCCGCCGAGGCGCAGAGCCGCTCGCACGAGCTGCAGGTCGAGGCGATGCGCCTGACCCAGCAGGCCGAGCAGACGCGCGCGCGCAGCGAGCAGATCAACGCCGACCTCGCCGAGGTCGACGCCCAGCTCGAAGCCCTGCAGGAGCGCCGCGTGACCGCCGAGGCGCGCTTCGAGGAACTGGACATGCAGCTGGCCGACAGCCAGGAGCGCCACGCCCAGCTCGACGACGCCGTGATCGAGGCCGAGCGCAAGCTCAATCACGCGCGCGAGCAGCAGCGCGCGCTGGAGCGCCAGGCGCAGGAGGCCACCTTCTCGCTGCGCAGCCTGCAGGCGCGCCAGGCCGAGCTGCAGCGTTCCATCGACACCGCCGGCCAGCAGGAACAGTCGCTGGCCGACGAGCAGCGGCGCGCGCAGGACGAGCTCTCGCGCCTGACCGACGCCGCCGCGCAGGCCGGCCTGCAGTCCGCGCTGGCCGCCAAGACCGAGCGCGAACAGGCCCTGGCCGCGCTGCGCAGCCAGTACGACGACCTCACCATGAAGCTGCGCGCCAGCGACGAGCGCCGCCTGCAGCTCGAGCGCGAGCTGGAGCCGCTGCGCAGCCGCATCACCGATTTCCAGCTCAAGGAGCAGGCCGCGCGCCTGGGCGTGGAGCAGTACAGCCAGATGCTCGACGAGGCCGAGGCCGACCGCGCGGCCATCGCGCAGAGCATCACCGAAGGCAATGTGCGCCTGGCCGGCCTGCAGGGCGAGATCGACCGCCTGCACCGCGACATCCAGGCGCTGGGTGCGGTCAACCTCGCCGCGCTGGACGAACTCACCGCCGCGCGCGAGCGCAAGACCTTCCTGGACGCGCAGACCGCCGACCTCAACGAGGCCATCACCACGCTGGAAGACGCGATCAAGAAGATCGACAACGAAACGCGCGAGCTGCTCGGCTCCACCTTCGAGACCGTCAACCAGCACTTCGGCAAGATGTTTCCCGAGCTGTTCGGCGGCGGCAACGCCCGCCTGGTGATGACCGGCGAGGAGATCCTGGACGCCGGCGTGCAGGTGATGGCCCAGCCGCCCGGCAAGAAGAACCAGACCATCCACCTGCTGTCCGGCGGCGAGAAGGCGCTCACCGCCATTGCCCTGGTGTTCGCCATCTTCCAGCTCAACCCCGCGCCGTTCTGCCTGCTGGACGAGGTGGACGCGCCGCTGGACGACGCCAACACCGAGCGCTACGCCAAGCTGGTGAGCGCCATGGCCAAGGAAACGCAGTTCCTCTTCATCAGCCACAACAAGATCGCGATGGAGATGGCCCAGCAGCTCATCGGCGTGACCATGCAGGAGCAGGGCGTCTCGCGCATCGTGGCGGTGGACATGGAGTCGGCCGCCGGGATGATGGAAGCCACTTGAGGAGCCCCGCACCATGAGCAGCCTGCAGATCGGACTGGTCATCGTCGGCGGCCTGGTGCTGGCGGCGGTGGTGGCCTACAACGCCTGGATCACGCGCCAGAGCGCGCCGCGCACGGCGCGCGAGCGCCTGGCGCCGGGCGAGGCGCTCGAACCCGCGCTGGGGCCCCAGGGCGACCCGCTGGCCGAGCGGCGCGAGCCAGGTTTCGGTGACGTCGCGCCGGACGGCGAGGGCGATGCGGTGGTGGCCGAGGCGCCGCGCGAGGGCCTGGACGGCGAGGCCGCCAGCCCGGTCGGCGGCGACGAGGGGCCGATCGAGCCCACCCTGGCCCCGCTGCCCGAGCGCCGCCCCGGCCCCGCGCTGGACGCGCTGATCGACGTCATCGCGCCGCTGGCGCTGGAGCACGAGGTGTCGGGTGAGGCCGTGCTGGCGGCGCTGCCCGCCACGCGGCGCGTGGGCAGCAAGCCCTTCGCGGTGGAAGGCCTCAACGCGCAGAGCGGCGAGTGGGAGGTGGCGCGGCCGCACCAGCGCTACCGGGCGCTGCAGGCCGGCGTGCAACTGGCCAACCGCGCCGGCCCGCTCAACGACATCGAGTTCTCCGAGTTCGTGGTGAAGGCCCAGGCCTTCGCCGACGCCGTGGGCGCCAGCCCCGATTTCCCCGACATGCGGGCCGAGGTGGCGCGCGCGCGTGAACTCGACGCCTTCGCCAGCGGCCACGACGCCCAGCTCGGCTTCACCCTGCGCGCGCGCCGCGCGGCCTGGAGCCCGGGCTATGTCTCGCAGCACGCGGGGCGCCTGGGCTTCGTGGCGGGCACGCTGCCCGGCCGCATGGTGCTGCCGGCCAGCCAGCCGGGCCAGCCGCCGCTGCTGGCCCTGGCCTACGACTCCCAGGCCGCCATGGCCGACGACCCCGAGCAGAGCGCGCTGCGCGAGATCACCCTCTCGCTGGAGGTGACGCACGTTGCGCGCGGCGAGTTGCCCTTCGCGCGCCTGCGCCAGGCCGCCCAGGCCCTCGTCGAGGCCATGGACGGCGTCGTCACCGACGACACCGGCGCGCCGCTGCCGGCCGAGGCCATGGACCAGATCGGCTCGGACCTGGAAGGCCTGTACGACGCGCTCGACGAACGCGACCTCGCCGCCGGCTCGCCGCAGGCGCGCCGCTTGTTCTCCTAGACCCCATGACCGCCGATATGTTTGCCGAGCCGACGCCCCCCGCGTCGGCCGCCGAGCGCGCCGCCGAGCTGCGCGCGCTGCTGCACCACCACGCCCACCTGTACTACACGCTGGACGCGCCGAAGATCCCCGACGCCGAGTACGACCGCCTGTTCCAGGAACTGCAGGCGATCGAGGCGCGGCACCCCGAACTGCTGACACCCGACTCGCCCACGCAGCGGGTGGGCGGCGCCGTGCTGAAGGAACTGGCGCCCGTGCGCCACGCGGTGCCCATGCTCAGCATCCGCACCGAGACCGACACCGAGGCCAGCGGCGCCGCCGCCTTCGACGCGCGCGTGCGCCGCGAGCTGGGCCTGGCCGAGTCCGACCCGCCGGTGGAGTACCTGGCCGAACTCAAGTTCGATGGCCTGGCCATGAGCCTGCGCTACGAGCGCGGCGTGCTGGTGCGCGCCGCCACGCGCGGCGACGGCGAGACCGGCGAGGACGTGACGCACAACGTGCGCACCATCAAGCAGATTCCCTTGAAGCTTCCCGACGGCGTGCCCGAGGTGCTCGAGGTGCGCGGCGAGGTCTACATGCGCCGCGACCAGTTCGAGGCCCTGAACGAGCGCCAGCGCGAGAAGATCGCCCAGGGCGCCAAGGGCGAAAAGACCTTCGTGAACCCGCGCAACGCCGCCGCCGGGGCCGTGCGCCAGCTCGACTCGCGCATCGCGCGCGAGCGGCCCCTGAGCTTCTTCGCCTACTCCTGGGGCGAGGTGCTCGGCGATCCGCACCCGCCCGCCAGCCAGTACGACTGGCTCATGCGCCTGAAGGCCTGGGGCTTCCCCGTGGCCGAGCAGACGGCCGTGTGCCGCGGCGCCGACGAGCTGGTGGCCTTCCACCGCCGCATCGGCGAGCGGCGCGACGCGCTGCCCTACGACATCGATGGCGTGGTCTACAAGGTCAACAGCCTGGAGACGCAGAAGCGCCTGGGCTTCGTCACCCGCGAGCCGCGCTGGGCCGTGGCGCACAAGTACCCGGCGCAGGAGCAGCTCACCACGGTGCACGCCATCGACGTGCAGGTGGGCCGCACCGGCAAGCTGACGCCCGTGGCCAAGCTCGCGCCGGTGTTCGTGGGCGGCGTCACCGTCACCAACGCCACCCTGCACAACGAGATGGAGGCGCGCCGCAAGGACGTGCGCGTGGGCGACACGGTCATCGTGCGCCGCGCGGGCGACGTCATTCCCGAGGTGGTCTCGGTGCTGGTGGACAAGCGCGTCGGCGACCCGCCGCCGTTCACCATGCCCAGCCACTGCCCGGTGTGCGGCAGCGCCGCCGTGCGCGAGGAAGGCGAGGCCGACCACCGCTGCACCGGCGGCCTGTTCTGCGCCGCCCAGCGCAAGCAGGCCATCCTGCACTATGCGCAGCGCCGCGCGGTCGACATCGAGGGCCTGGGCGACAAGCTGGTCGAGCAGCTGGTGGACAGCGGGCTCATCAAGACCCTGCCGGACCTGTACAAGCTCGGCCTCACCGCGCTCGCGGGCCTGGAGCGCATGGCCGACAAATCGGCGCAGAACGTGCTGGACGCCTTGAACAAGCGCCGCGAGACCACGCTGCCGCGCCTGCTCTTCGGCCTGGGCATCCGCCACGTGGGCGAGGCCACGGCCAAGGACCTCGCGCGCCACTTCGGCGGGCTGGACCGCATCATGGACGCCAGCGTGGACGAGCTGCTGCAGGTCAACGACGTGGGCCCGGTGGTGGCGCAGAGCATCCGCACCTTCTTCGAGCAGCCGCACAACCGCGAGGTGGTGGAACAGCTGCGCGCGGCCGGCGTGCACTGGCCCGAGAACGAGGGCGAGCACAACACCCCGCAGCCCCTGCTGGGCAAGACCTTCGTGCTCACGGGCAGTTTCCCCACGCTCAAGCGCGAGGACGCCAAGGCCCTGCTCGAGGCGGCCGGCGCCAAGGTGGCCGGCTCGGTGAGCAAGAAGACCGACTATGTGGTGGCCGGCGAGGAGGCCGGCAGCAAGCTGGACAAGGCCCGCGAGCTGGGCGTGGCGGTGATCGACGAGGCGGCGATGCTGGCACTGCTGGCCACGCCGGCACAGGACCCGCCTACGGCTTGAACCGGTAGTGGTCCCGGTTGAGCACCGCCGCGATGGCCGTGACCTCTTCGGGAAACAGCTGCAGGTTCAGCCGCGTGCTGCAGTTCTCCACCATGCCGCGCAACAGGCCGGCGTTGTTGATGCGGCCCTGGGGGCGGTAGATGGCGCTGCCGTCGCCACCCACCTGCTTCACATGGCATTGGGCGCATTGGTTGTCGGCCAGCAGCTTTTCGCCCAGCGCGAGGTCGGCGTCTTTGAAGATGGCGGCGCCCTGGGCATGGGCGAGCGCCGGCAGCGCGAGGACAAGGGCGGGTAGCAGGGGCTTCATGGCGTGGTTCCGTGGGGTCGATCGGCCGACCTTCGCCCATGGCGCGGCCCCCGTCAAGCTCACGGACCACCCCGGCCCATGGCGAAGGAGCGCTGGCCGGGGTGTTCGGCCCGCCGCCCGAGACGCCGCCACCGGCCCCCGGCGCCAGCAAGGCGGCGCTGAATGCGGTTCAATGGATGGGGGTTGTCTGCCGGAACCGAATGCGCCGCGTCAAGGCTTGCACTCGGCTGTAGCTGACCCCTGGTGCGCCGTCTGGCCCGATGCGCCGAGGCATTGCCCATTTCCACCCCTCCAACGGGCCCCGCGCCCAATGGCCCCGTTGCTTGTTCGTCATTGCCATGACCATTCATGCCATCCTGAAAATGGGCGATCCGCGCCTGCTGCGCCACGCCCAGCCCGTCACCGCCTTCGACACGCCCGAGCTGCACCGGCTGGTGGCCGACCTCAAGGACACCATGGCCGACGCCAACGGCGCGGGCCTGGCGGCGCCGCAGATCGGCGTGGACCTGCAGGTTGTCATCTTTGGCAGCGGCGCGCCCAACCCGCGCTACCCGGACGCGCCGGTGGTTCCGCGCACCACGCTGATCAATCCGGTCATCACGCCTTTGGGCGACGAAGAGGAAGAGGGCTGGGAAGGTTGCCTGTCGGTGCCCGGGCTGCGCGGCGTGGTGCCGCGCTGGCGGCGCATCCGCTACCAGGGCTTCGACGAATTCGGGCAGGCGATCGTGCGCGAGGCCGAGGGCTTTCATGCGCGCGTGGTGCAGCACGAGTGCGACCACCTCTGGGGCACGCTGTACCCCATGCGGGTGCGCGACTTCCGCCGCTTCGGCTTCACCGAGGTGCTGTTCCCGGGGCTGGACGCCAGTGACGACGACTGAGCGCGGCGCGGGCGCGCACAGGCGCCACCCGCCGCGCAAACGCTGTTACGCCATTGAAATGATTTGAAATGTTCAGGCCTGAGCTTCGACTAGAGTCTCGGCGCCAAGAACAACACTCAGGGGGGCATCCCCTTTCGCACCATGAAGCGACTGCTCGTGGCGCTGGCCGCTGGCGCCCTGCTGGGCGCGTGCAGCGTGGGCCGGCCACCGACCGAAGTACCCGTCGACCTGCCTGAGCGCTGGATGGCGCCGCCGCTGGCGCACCAGGGCAGTACCCAGGCGCTGGGCGACTGGTGGGCCCGTTTCGACGACCCGGTGCTCAGCGACTGGATCGCACGCGCCCAGCGCCACAGCCCCGACATCGCGTCCGCCCGGGCCCAGGTGTTCGCGGCGCGCGCCGCGCTGGCCGGCGCCGAGGCGCAGGGCCGCCCCCAGGCGAATGCGGTGGCCATCGCCAGCCGGGGCCGCACCGACGTGAACACGCCCCTGGGCACCACGTTGAGCGCGGGGGTGGAGGCCTCCTGGGCCGTGGGCCTGTGGGGCGAGGGCCAGGGGCGCGTGGACAGCGCGCAGGCCCAACAGGACGCCGCCGGCGCGCGCTGGCACGAGGCCCGCGTGTTGGTCGCCTCCGAGGTGGCGCAGCTCTATTTCGGCCAGCGCCTGTGCCGCGAACAACTGACCGTGGCCCTGAACGACCGCGATTCGCGCCGCGTCACGGCCGACAGCAACGAGGTGACCGAGCGCGCCGGCCTCACCGCGCCCGCCGTGGCGGCGCTGGCGCGCGCCAGTGCCGCCGAGGGCGTGGCGCGCTGGCGCAGCCAGGACGCCCTGTGCGAGCGCCAGGTCAAGTCCATCGCCGCCATCACCGCCCAGCCCGAAGCGGACGTGCGCGCCCAGCTCGGCGGCGCGCCCGACCTCAAGGCCTGGCTCGCCTCCGGCCGGGTCGAGCGGCTGCTGGGCGTGAACGCCGTGCCGGCCGAGGTGCTGCGCCAGCGTCCCGACGTGTACCGCGCCCAGCGCGAGCTGGTGGCCGCCAGCGAGGACGTGGGCGTGGCCCGCGCCGCGCTGCGCCCGGGCCTCACGCTGCAGGGCAGCGTGCTGCGCAACCACTTCTCGGGCGGCGGCCTGGACTTCGCCGCCAATTCCTGGTCCATCGGCCCCATCACCCTGAGCCTGCCCTTGTTGGGGCGCGGCGCCCTGCACGCCAGCGCGGACAGCGCCCAGGCGCGCTACGAGGCCGCCGCCATGGCCTACGCGCGCACGCTGCGCCAGGCCGTGGCCGAGGTGGAGCAGTCGCTGGTCACGCTCTCGGGCCTGAGCGAGCGCCTGGCCGCCACCGAGACCGCGGTGGCCGGCTACAGCCGTTCCTTCGAGGCCACCGAGGCGCGCTACCGCGTGGGCTTCGCCAACCTCAGCGAGCTGGAAGAGGCGCGCCGCCTCAAGCTCAGCGCCGACAGCAGCGCCGTGGCCCTGCAGCAGGAGCGAATGGACGCCTGGCTGCAGCTCTACGTCGCCCTGGGCGGCGGCTTCGATCCCGCCGCGATCCCCGCCACCTACACCGGTGATGCCCTGAATCCCAACGCCTCGAACGACGTCCGATGAACGCCACTTCCCATCCCCGGCGCCGCTGGTTCTGGCCCCTGGCCGCGCTTGCCCTGCTCATCCTCGCCCTGGCCGCCTGGCTGCTGCTGCGCCCATCCGCCGAAGCCCCGGCCGCCGACCCGAAAGCCGCGGGCGACCAGCCCCGGCCCGCGCTCACCGTCACCGTGGCCCAGCCGCAGCGCGAGTCGATGCCCATCCGCCTGCAGGCCAACGGCAACATCGCCGCCTGGCAAGAGGCCAGCGTGGGCGCCGAGGTGAACGGCCTGCGCCTGTCCACCGTGAACGTGAACGTGGGCGACGCCGTGCGCAAGGGCCAGGTGCTGGCCGAGTTCGTGCGCGAGACCACCCAGGCCGACACCCTGCAGGCGCGCGCCAGCCTGATGCAGGCCGAGGCCAGCTACCAGAACGCCAAGGCCGACGCCGACCGCGCGCGCGCCATCGAGAACACCGGCGCGCTCTCGAAGTCGCAGGTGGCGCAGTACCTCACGCAGGAGAAGGTGGCGTTGGCGCAATGGGAGGCCGCCAAGGCGGCTCTCGGCGCCACCGAGGTGCGACTGGGCAACACCCGCGTGCTGGCGCCCGACGACGGCGTGATCTCCGCCCGCGCGGCCACCGTGGGCGCCGTGGTGGGCGCGGGCCAGGAGCTGTTCCGCCTGGTGCGCCAGGGCCGCCTGGAGTGGCGCGGCGAGGTCACGCCCAGCGAGGTGGACCGCGTGAAGATCGGCCAGTCCGTGGCGGTGACGGCCGCCACCGGCCGCGAGGTGCAGGGCAAGGTGCGGGCCATCGCGCCCAGCGCCGACCCGCAGACGCGCAACATCCTGGTCTTCGTGGACCTGCCGCGCCACGCCGAGCTCAAGGCCGGCACCTTCGCGCACGGCGCCTTCGACCTGGGGCAGAGCGAGGCGCTGACCGTGCCCAGCCAGTCTGTGGTGGTGCGCGACGGCAGCAACTACGTCTTCGCGATCGACGCGCAGAGCCGCGCCAGCCAGCTCAAGGTGCGCACCGGCCGCCGCGTGGGCGAACGCGTGGAAGTGCTCGAAGGCCTGCAGGCCGGGGCATCCGTGGCGGTGCAGGGCGCGGGTTTCCTGAACGAAGGTGACCTGGTGAAAGTGGTGCAGTGACATGAACGTCTCCGCCTGGTCGATCCGCAACCCCATTCCGGCGGCGATGCTGTTCGTCATGCTGACGCTGGCGGGCCTGTTCTCCTTCAAACAGATGAAGGTGCAGAACTTCCCGGACCTGGACCTGCCCACCATCACCGTGGTGGCGGCCCTGCCGGGTGCCTCGCCCAACCAGCTCGAGAACGACGTCGCGCGCATCATCGAAAACAGCCTGGCCTCGCTGCAGGGGCTCAAGCACATCTACACCAAGGTGCAGGACGGCACGGTCTCGCTCACCGTGGAGTTCCGCATCGAGAAGGACACCCAGCAGGCGCTGGACGACGTGCGCTCGGCCGTGGCCAAGGTGCGCAGCGAACTGCCCACCGACCTGCGCGACCCCATCGTCAACAAGGTGGAGCTGGCCGGCGGCGCGGTGCTGGCCTTCACGGTCGCGTCCGACAAGATGGACGCCGAGGCCTTGTCCTGGTTCGTGGACAACGACGTCTCCAAGCTGCTGTTGTCCGTGCCCGGCGTGGGCGCGGTCAACCGCGTGGGCGGGGTGGACCGCGAGGTGCAGGTGCTGCTGGACCCGCTCAAGCTGCAGGCCCTGGGCACCACGGCCACCGACGTGTCGCGCCAGCTGGCGCGCGTGCAGATCGAAAGCGCCGGCGGCCGGGTGGACCTGGGCGGCAGCCAGCAGCCGTTGCGCACGCTGTCGCAGCTGGCCTCGGCCGAGGCGCTGGCGGGCATGCAGGTGGCGCTGAGCGACGGCCGCTACATCCGCCTGGACCAGATCGCCGAGGTGCGCGACACCGTGGCCGACCCCACGGCCGCCGCCTTCCTGAACGGCAAGCCCGTGGTGGGTTTTGAGGTGGCGCGCAGCCGCGGTGCCGGCGAGATCGAGGTGGGCGACGGCGTGCGCGCCAAGCTGGAGCAACTGCGCGCCGCCCGGCCCGACCTGCACATCACCGAGTCCTTCGACTTCGTCACGCCGGTGAAGGAGGAGTTCGACGCCTCCATGACCCTGCTGTACGAAGGCGCCCTGCTGGCGGTGCTGGTGGTCTGGCTGTTCCTGCGCGATGTCCGCGCCACCGTGGTTTCGGCCGTGGCGCTGCCGCTGTCGGCCATCCCGGCCTTCATCGGCATGTACGCCATGGGCTTCACCATCAACGTGGTGACGCTGCTGGCCATGTCGCTGGTGATCGGCATCCTGGTGGACGACGCGATCGTCGAGGTCGAGAACATCGTGCGCCACATGCGCATGGGCAAGACGCCGTACCAGGCCGCCATGGAGGCGGCCGACGAAATCGGCCTGGCCGTCATCGCCACCACCTTCACGCTGATCGCGGTGTTCCTGCCCACGGCCTTCATGGCGGGCATCCCGGGCAAGTTCTTCAAGCAGTTCGGCTGGACGGCCGCGCTGGCGGTGTTCGCCTCGCTGGTGGTGGCGCGCGCGCTCACGCCCATGATGGCGGCCTACCTGCTCAAGCCCGTGGTGATGGCCAAGGAGATGCCGCGCTGGGCGGCCTCCAACGCCCTCACGCGCGGCCTCTGGCGCTGGGCGCACAACCAGGACGAGCCGGCTTGGGTGGACACCTACCAGAACTGGGCGCGCTGGTGCATCCGCCACCGCTGGCTCACCAGCCTGGGCGCCGGTCTGTTCTTCATCGGCTCGCTGATGCTGATCCCGCTGCTGCCGCAGGGCTTCGTGCCGCCCGACGACAACTCGCAGACCCAGGTCTTCCTGGAGCTGCCGCCCGGCGCCACGTTGGAGCAGACCGTGGCCACGGCCGAGCGCGCGCGCCAGCTGGTGGCGGCGGTGCCGCACGTGCGCTCGGTCTACACCACCATCGGCTCGGGCACGGCCGGCACCGATCCGTTCGCGCCGCAGGGCGCGGCGGAGTCGCGCAAGGCCGCGCTCACCATCCAGCTCGACCCGCGCGGCCAGCGCCCGCGCAAGCAGGGCATCGAAAACCAGATCCGCGACGCCATGTCCAACCTGCCCGGCGTGCGCAGCAAGGTGGGCCTGGGCGGCTCGGGCGAGAAGTACATCCTGACCCTGACCGGCAGCGACGCGCACGCCATGACCACCGCCGCGCGCGCGGTCGAGCGCGACCTGCGCACCGTGCGCGGCGTGGGCAGCATCCAGTCCACCGCCGCGCTGGTGCGCACCGAAATCATCGTCACGCCCGACCTGGCGCGCGCCGCCGAGCTCGGCGTGACCAGCTCGGCCATCGCCGAGACGCTGCGCATCGCCACCGTGGGCGACTACGACAACCTGCTGCCCAAGATGAACCTGCCGCAGCGGCAGATCCCCATCGTGGTCAAGCTCGACGTCGGCGCGCGCCACGACCTGGACGTGCTGCGCCGCCTGGCCGTGCCCGGCGCCAAAGGGCCGGTGATGCTGGGCCAGGTGGCCTCGCTCGAGTTCGGCGGCGGCCCGGCGGTGATCGACCGCTACGACCGCTCGCGCAACATCAACTTCGAGGTCGAACTCGCGGGCATCGCGCTGGGCGACATGAAGGCGGCGGTGGAGAAGCTGCCCAGCCTGCGCAACCTGCCGCCGGGGGTGTCGGTGCTGGAGGTGGGCGATGCCGAGGTGCAGGGCGAGCTGTTCGCCAGCTTCGGCCTGGCCATGCTCACCGGCGTGCTGTGCATCTACATCGTGCTGGTGCTGTTGTTCAAGGCCTTCCTGCACCCCATGACCATCCTGGCGGCGCTGCCGCTGTCGCTGGGCGGGGCCTTCGTGGCGCTGCTGATCGCCAACAAGAGCTTCTCCATGCCCTCGCTGATCGGCCTGATCATGCTGATGGGCGTGGCGACGAAGAACTCCATCCTGCTGGTGGAATACGCCATCGAGGCGCGGCGCGCGCACGGCCTGTCGCGGCTGGACGCCATCCTGGACGCCTGCCACAAGCGCGCGCGGCCGATCGTGATGACCACGATCGCCATGGGCGCGGGCATGCTGCCCATCGCGATCGGCTGGGGCGAGGCGGACGGCAGCTTCCGCTCACCGATGGCGGTGGCGGTGATCGGCGGGCTCATCACCTCGACCTTCCTGAGCCTGCTGGTGATCCCGGCGGTGTTCACCATCGTCGACGACGTGGCGCTCTGGTTCGCGAGGCTGTTCCACCGGCGCGATGCCTCGATGCCGGCGGTCCCGCCGCCGGGCGCGGCCCCACCGGCGGCGGGGCACCCGACGTCCTGAAGGCGCCTGGCGCGGCCCGAGCACAATAGCTGCCCATGCGCCTGCGCCACATCGAGGTCTTCAACGCCGTCATGCTCACCGGCAGCGTGAGCGCGGCGGCCCGCATGATCAATGTCACCCAGCCGGCGGTGAGCCGCACCCTGCAGCACGCCGAGCTGCAGCTGGGCTTCCCGCTGTTCCAGCGCGCCGGCGGGCGCCTGGTGCCCACCACCGAGGCCCAGACGCTGTACCCGCACATCGAGCGCCTGTTCGCCCAGCTCGACGAGGTGCAGCGCCTGGCCACCAGCCTGAAAGCCGGCCGCACCCATGGCGAGCTGCGCGTGCTCACCGTGCTGGGCCTGAGCTACGAGGTGCTGCCGCGCGCCATGCGCCTGTTCCGCGAACGGCACCCCGACGTGCTGGTGCACCACCAGGCCCTGCACTCGGTGCAGATCGTCTCGGCCCTGGCCCTGCAGGAGGCCGACGTGGGCTACGTGTTCAACCCTGGCTCGCACCCGGCCCTGGTGCAGGAGCGCCTGGGCGAGCGGCGCGTGATGGTGGTGGCGCCCAAGGGCCTGCTGCCGCCGCGCGTGCTCAAGGCCGGTGGCATCGGCTGGTCGCAACTGGCGCGGCTGCCCGTGATCGCCCTGGACGGCCAGGACCCGCTGGGCGTGCAGCTCTCGCACGCCATGCGCGACCACGGCGTGGACTTGCGCCCGATCATGACCGTGCAGACCTACCACGTGGCGCTGGCGCTGGCCCAGCACGGCGTGGGCGTGGCCCTGGTGGAGGGCTGCACGGCGACCTCGGCCGATCGCACGCGCGTGGACGTGCTGCCCTTCGAGCCGGCCATGCTCACCGCCGTGCACATGCTGCGCCCCACCGCGCGGCCGCATTCGGTGGTGGCGCGCGCCTTCACGCGCTGTTTTCAGCAGGCCTTGCAGCAGATCGGATGAGCGCGGCGGCCGCGCGCGGCCGCTCCGCCACGCCTTGCCATTGGCGCGACAGCCGCCGTGCGCTGCCGGCGGCCAGGGTGAAGCCCAGGGCGCCATGCCCGGCGTTGAACAGCAGATTGGCGGGCGCGCCGCCCACGCGGCCCAGGATGGGCACGCCCGTGGGCGTGGCGGGCCGCAGGCCGGCCCAGGGGCGGGCCTCGGTGCCGGCGCAGGCCAGCGGGAAGACCTCGCGCGCGGCGCGGCGCAGCTGCTCGACGCGGTGGGTCTCGATGCGCGTGTCGTGGCCGGCCAGCTCGGCCAGCCCGGCCACGCGCAGGCGCTGGCCCAGCCGCGCGAAGACCAGCTTGCGCTGCGCGTCGGTCACGCTCACGTTCGGCGCCAGGCCGCCCCCGGCCGGCACGTCCAGCGTGAGGCTGTAGCCCTTGAGCGGGTAGACCGGCAGGCTCCCCCCGAGCCGGCGCGCGAAAGCGGCCACGCAGGTGCCCAGGGCGGCGACGAAGCCGTCGGCCTCGATCCAGTCACTGCCCGCCTGCACGGCGACCAGGCGATCGCCCTCGCGCCGCAGCGCGCCCACGGGCGCGCCGAGCACGAAGCGCACGCCGCGCGCCTGTAGGGCGCCGTGCAGGGCGTCGCACAGGCGGGCGCAGTCGGCCGCGCATTCGCCCGGCGTGTGGATGCCGCCCACATAGCGCGCCGCGCTGCCGGCCAGCGCCGGTTCGACGCGCAGGCAGTCGGCGAGCGACAGCGCGTGCTGCTCGGCGCCGCCCAGGACGCGCTGCAGATCGAGCTGGCGGCGCGCCGCCGCGAAAGAGGCCTCGCTGCCGTACATCACCAGCTTGCCGCTGGTGGTGAAGTCGCAGTGGGCTTGGGTGTCGGCCAGCAGCTGCTGCAGGGCCTCGCGGCTTTCCTCGGCCAGGGCCAGCAGCGTGCCGGTGCTGCGGGCCGACACCTCCGCGCGGCAGGCGGCCAGAAAGCGCAGGCCCCAGGCCCACTGCGTCGGGTCCAGGCGCAGGCGCAGCGAGAAGGGCGACTCGCGCGAGAGCAGCAGCTTGGGCAGTTGCGCCCAGATCGAAGGGTCGGCCAGCGGCTGCACGTAGGCGTAGCTCAGCTGTGCGCCATTGCCGAAGCTGGCGCCTTGGCCGGGGCGCTGGGCGTCGATGACGGTGACGTCGAAGCCGTCGCGCTGCAATTGCCAGGCGGTGGCCAGGCCGACGATGCCGGCGCCCAGCACGGCCACGCGGCGCGCGGCGGGTGGGTTCAGGGACAGGGCAGGGGGGTTGTGCATGGTGGGCCGCACTGTAGGCAGGCGCCCGGCGCCTGTGAAATGCAGACCGAGGCATCGCCCATGACCGGAACTCATGGACAGGGTGGCGAGGCATAACCTGAAGGCATGGCCCGGGCCGATAAAAGCATGTGGACAGCCGCGGGCGCGTGCCTAGACTGGCGCATTCCCCCTCACCGCCCCCCAGCCGCCCATGCAATCCAGCCACGTTTTCCACCGCCAGTTGCTCCAGGACATGCCCGTCGCCGTCAGCGGCAAGGGCATCACGCTCACCGACAGCCAAGGCAAAACCTACCTCGACGCCTCCGGCGGCGCGGCGGTCTCCTGCCTCGGCCACGGCCACCCGGACGTGATCGCGGCCATGCACAAGCAGCTCGATCAACTGGCCTATGCGCACACCAGCTTCTTCACCACGGCCGTGGCCGAGGAACTGGCCGACACCCTGATCGACACCGCGCCGCAGGGCATGAGCAACGTGTACTTCGTGAGCGGCGGTTCGGAGGCCGTGGAGGCCGCGCTCAAGATGGCGCGCCAGTACTTCGTGGAAATCGGCCAGCCGCAGCGCCAGCACTTCATCGCGCGCCGTCAGAGCTACCACGGCAACACCCTGGGCGCGCTGGCCGTGGGCGGCAACGCCTGGCGCCGCGAGCAGTTCAAGCCGCTGCTGATCGAGGTCGAGCACGTCTCGCCCTGCTACGAATACCGCGACAAGCGCGCCGACGAGACCCCCGAGCAGTACGGCCAGCGCCTGGTGGCCGAACTGGAGGCCGCCATCGAGCGCCTGGGCGGCGACAAGGTCATCGCCTTCGTGGCCGAGACGGTGGGCGGCGCCACGGCCGGTGTGCTGACGCCGGTGCCGGGCTACTTCAAGGGCGTGCGCGAGCTGTGCGACCGCCACGGCATCCTGCTGATCCTGGACGAGGTGATGTGCGGCATGGGCCGCACCGGCACGCTGCACGCCTGCGAACAGGAGGGCGTGGTGCCCGATCTGCTCACCATCGCCAAGGGCCTGGGCGGGGGTTACCAGCCCATCGGCGCGGTGCTGGCGCAAAGCCGCATCGTCGAGACCTTCCGCAAAGGCAGCGGCCTGTTCCAGCACGGCCACACCTACCTGGGGCACGCCGTGGCCTGCGCGGCCGCGCTGGCGGTGCAGCGCGTGATCCAGCGCGACGGCCTGCTGGCCCAGGTGCGCGAGCGCGGCGCGCAGCTGCAGGCGCTGTTCCAGGACGCCTTCGGCGAGCACCCGCACGTGGGCGACGTGCGCGGCCGCGGCCTGTTCTGGGGCGTGGAGCTGGTGGCCGAGCGCGCCAGCAAGCAGTGGTTCGACCCCGAACTCAAGCTGCACGCGCGCCTCAAGCGCGCCGCCATGGCCGAAGGCCTGATGGTCTATCCGGCCGGCGGCTCGGTGGACGGCCGCTGCGGCGACCACATCCTGCTGGCGCCCCCTTTCATCAGCACCCCCGACGAGCTGGCCCAGATCGTGCATCGCCTGCGCACGGCGATCGACAAGACGCTGGCCGGGGTGCCCAAGCTGGCCACCGCCTGACGCCATGCCCGCTCTGCATGGCGTCACGGGGTAAACCCCGTGACGTCGCGGCGGGGGCGGGCCGGGCGATTGCATTAGCATTCCCGGCCTGCGCGCGACCGTTCCACAAGAGCATCACGCCTTTCCACAACCAGTGACCCGCAGGAGAACCACCATGAAAAAACTCACCGCCTGTCTCAGCGCCGTGGCCGCATCGGCCGCGATGATGGCGCCCGCCGCCCCCGCCTTCGCCCAACAGAAGTTCATGACCATCGGTACCGGTGGCGTGACCGGCGTGTACTACGCCGCGGGCGGCGCCATCTGCCGCCTGGTGAACAAGGACCGCGCCAAGCACGGCTTCCGCTGCACGGTGGAGTCCACGGGTGGCTCCGTCGCCAACATCAACACCATCAAGGCAGGCGACCTCGACTTCGGCGTGGCGCAGTCCGACTGGAACCACCACGCCTACAAGGGCACCAGCACGTTCCAGAAAGACGGTGCCTTCAGCGACCTGCGCTCCGTGTTCTCGCTGCACCCCGAGCCCTTCACCGTGCTCGCCCGCGCCGACGCCAACGTCAAGAACTTCAGCGAACTCAAGGGCAAGCGCGTGAACGTGGGCAATCCCGGTTCCGGCACCCGCGCGTCCATGGAGCAGCTGCTGACGGCCATGAACTGGAAGCTCAGTGACTTCGGTCTGGCGGCCGAGCTCAAGGCCGACGAGCACGGCGCCGCGCTGTGCGACAACAAGATCGACGCCTTCTTCTACGGCGTGGGCCACCCGAGCGCCAACATCCAGGACCCGGTCACGACCTGCGGCGCCAAGCTGGTGAACATCTCCGGCCCGGCCGTGGACAAGCTGGTGGCCGAGTTCCCGTTCTACGCCAAGGCCGTGATCCCCGGCGGTCTGTACAAGGGCAATGACCAGGACACGAACACCTACGGCGTGCTGGCGACCTTCGTGACCTCGGCCAAGGCCTCGGACGATCAGGTCTACACCCTGGTGAAGGCGGTGTTCGACAACTTCGACGAATTCAAGAAGCTGCACCCTGCCTTTGCCAACCTGAAGGCCGAGAACATGGTCAAGGATGGCCTGAGCGCACCGCTGCACCCCGGTGCCGCCAAGTACTACAAGGAAAAGGGCTGGATCAAGTAATCTGCTGATCCGTTGCCGCTGAGCACCCCATGTGCGGCCCGCCGCTCATGGGGTGTTCTGCATTGAGGGCCCCTGAGCATCCACCTCATCCATCATGAATAAAGCCGACAACATCGCCGACGTGGACGTCAACCAGCTGGTGAAGGACAACGACGCCGGAGGCCGAGACGCGGGGCCTCTGGTCAACCGCCTGATCCTGGTCGTGGCCGTGGCCTGGTCGCTGTTCCAACTCTGGATCGCCTCGCCGCTGCCCTTCAGCCTGGGCGTCTTTCTGCTCAACGACACCGAGAGCCGGGCCATTCACCTGGCGTTCGCGGTGTTCCTGGCCTACTTGGCCTACCCAGCGTCCAAGCGCTCGCCGCGCGATCGCGTGCCCGTCGGCGACTGGGTGTTCGCCTTGGTGGCGGCGTTCTGCGCGGGCTACCTGTTTCTTTTCTATCGTGAACTGGCCGGTCGCCCGGGCCAGCCGAACACGCTCGACGTCTGGGCGTCGGTGATCGGCGTGCTGCTGCTGTTGGAGGCCACGCGCCGCGTGCTCGGCCTGCCCATGGTGGTGGTGGCCCTCGTGTTCCTGGTCTACACCTTTGCCGGTCCCTACATGCCGGACATGCTGGCGCACCGCGGCGCTTCACTTGATCGCGCGGCATCGCATTTCTGGCTCACCACCGAAGGCGTGTTCGGGGTGGCGCTGGGCGTTTCCAGTGGCTTCATCTTCCTGTTCGTGCTGTTCGGCTCGCTGCTCGACAAAGCCGGGGCGGGCAACTATTTCATCAAGAGCGCGTTCGCCCTGCTGGGCCACATGCGCGGTGGTCCGGCCAAGGCGGCCGTCGTGTCGTCGGCGGCCACAGGCCTCATTTCCGGCTCGTCCATCGCCAACGTCGTGACCACCGGCACTTTCACGATTCCGTTGATGAAGCGCGTGGGCTACCGAGGCGATCAGGCCGGCGCCGTGGAGGTGTCGAGTTCCGTGAACGGCCAGATCATGCCGCCCGTGATGGGCGCGGCCGCATTTCTGATGGTGGAGTACGTGGGTATTCCCTACGTGCAGGTCATGAAGCATGCCTTCCTGCCGGCGATCATTTCCTACATCGCGCTCTTCTACATCGTTCACCTTGAGGCGCTGAAGGCCGGCATGCAAGGCCTGCCGCGCCGAACACAGGCCTCGGTGTCGCAGCGGCTGGTGTCGTTCCTGATGACGGTCACCGGGTTCATCGTGATCGCGGGTGTCACGTACTACGTCATCGGTTTCGTCAAGTCGATGCTCGGCGCGGCCGCCGTGCCCGTGATCGGCGTCGGACTGTTGCTGGCCTACCTGGGCCTGCTGTGGGTGAGCTCGCGCCAGCCCGAACTGGCGATCGACGATCCCAATGCCCCGGTGTTCGAACTGCCGGAAACGGGCCCCACCGTGCGCTCCGGCCTGCACTATCTGCTGGCCGTCGTCGTGCTGGTGTGGTGCCTGATGGTGGAGCAGCTCTCGCCGGCGCTGTCGGCGTTCTGGGCCACCATGTTCATGGTCTTCGTCATGCTGACGCAAAGGCCCCTGCTGGGCCTGATGCGGGGAGAGGGCAACGCCCTGTCGCATGTGAAGGCCGGCGTGAACGACCTGGTCGATGGTCTGGCCACGGGCGC
This sequence comes from Hydrogenophaga sp. 70-12, assembly GCF_001897365.1. Classification (NCBI taxonomy): domain Bacteria; kingdom Pseudomonadati; phylum Pseudomonadota; class Betaproteobacteria; order Burkholderiales; family Comamonadaceae; genus Hydrogenophaga; species Hydrogenophaga sp. 70-12. The sequence continues at coordinate 2,679 of NZ_MKSS01000155.1, read as the reverse complement.
GCGGAACATGATCGGCATCGGTGTGGCCACGGCCGCGGCCGGCATCATCGTCGGCACCGTCTCGCTCACGGGCGTGGGCCTGGTGATGACGGAAATCGTCGAGATCCTGTCCGGCGGCAACCTCATGCTCATGCTGGTGCTGGTGGCGGTGATCAGCCTGATCCTCGGCATGGGCCTGCCGACCACGGCCAATTACATCGTCGTTTCCACGCTGATGGCGCCCGTGATCGTCGAACTGGGCGCCCAAAGCGGGCTGATCGTGCCCTTGATCGCCGTTCACCTGTTCGTTTTCTACTTTGGTCTCATGGCGGACGTCACACCCCCGGTGGGTTTGGCCTCGTTCGCGGCAGCGGCCATCGCGAAGTACGACCCCATCAAGGTGGGCATCACGGCCTTCTACTACAGCATGCGCACGGCGATCCTGCCGTTCCTGTTCATCTTCAACACGCAGTTGCTGCTGATCGGTCTGGACGGGCCGTTCCATCTGATCCTGACCATCGCCATCGCCATCGTGGCGATGCTGGTGTTCGCGGCGGCGACGCAGGGCTACTTCCTGACCAAGACCAAGTGGTACGAGACCCTGGCCCTGTTGCTGGTGTGCTTCACGCTGTTTCGCCCGGGCTTCTGGATGGACCTCGTTCATCCGCCCTTCGACGAAATCAAAGGCGAGGCCATGACCGCGGCCATTGAACAGGCACCGCCGAACAGCGGCAAGCGCGTGTGGGTGGAAGGCCTGAACCTCAATGGCGACGAGGTGCGCAAGGGCGTGCTGCTGCCCCTGGGGCCTGCGGGCACCGCCAAGGAGCGGCTGGCCAGCGCGGGGCTGACGGTGATGGCCGATGGCAACGGCCTGATGGTGGCCGCTGTCAAGTTCGGCAGCCCGGCCGAAAAGCTCGGCATCGAACAGAGCTTTCACATCACCTCTCTGGAAGTGCCCGCCGATCGCCCTGCGAAGGAGTGGCTGTTTGTCCCGGCGCTGGTGCTGCTGGCCTTGGTCATGTGGCTGCAGATGGGTCGCCTGCGGCGCGAGAAGACCGGCGTGGCCGCCGCCTCGGCATGAGCGCGCCCCGCATCGCACTGATCCACGCGCTGGCCCATTCGGTCGCGCCCATCAACGAGGCGATGGCGCGCGACTGGCCCGAGGCCATCCGCATGAACCTGCTCGACGACAGCCTCTCGGCCGACCTGGCGCGCGAGGGCAGGGGGCTGGACGCCGCCATGCACGCGCGCTTCGAGACGCTCACGGCCTACGCCGAGTCCACGGGCGCGCAGGGCATCCTGTTCACCTGCTCGGCCTTCGGGCCCTGCATCGAGGCGGCGGCTGCGCGCCGGCCTCATCTGCCGGTGCTCAAGCCCAACGAGGCCATGGTGGATGAGGCCGTGGCCGAGGCCGCGCGACTGGGGGGCCCCATCGGCCTGCTGGCCACCTTCGGTCCCACATTGCAGTCCATGCCGCCGGAGTTCCCGGCTGGCGTGCCGCTGCGCACCGCGCTGGCCGAGGGCGCGCTGGACGCCCTGAACGCGGGCGACACCGTCCGCCACGACGCGCTCGCGGTGGAGGCGGCGAAGCGACTGCAGGCCGAAGGTTGCGCGCTCATCGCGCTGGCCCAGTTCAGCCTGGCCCGCTCGGCGCCGGCGGTGCAGGCGGCCACCGGGCTGCCGGTGCTCACCACGCCGGGCAGCGCCATCCGGGCGCTGCGCCGGCGCCTGGCGGCCTGATCCCCGGTCGGTCGAGGCCCGTCCAACAGCTACAATCGCGGGTTTCCGTGAGTGGGCTACCCGCCCCGCCGGGCCTCAATCCGGCGGCGCCAGACACCCTCCCGGCGCGCGGGTGGCGAAATTGGTAGACGCACCAGGTTTAGGTCCTGACGCCAGCAATGGTGTGGGGGTTCGAGTCCCCCCCCGCGCACCAGCCCCACGGAACCCCGCTATGCCCCGCGTCGGCCTGAACGGCCGGCCTTCCCTTGGAGAACACCATGACCGTGAACGTTGAAACCCTGGAGAAGCTCGAGCGCAAGATCACGCTCACGCTGCCCGCCGACGTGATCCAGAACGAAGTCGCCGCGCGCCTCAAGCGCATCGCCCGCGACGTCAAGATGGACGGCTTTCGCCCCGGCAAGGTGCCGATGAACGTCGTGGCCCAGCGCTACGGCTACTCGGTGCACTACGAGGTCATGAACGACAAGGTGGGCGAGGCTTTCGCCAGCGCCGCCAACGAAGCGCAACTGCGCGTGGCCGGCCAGCCCCGCATCACCGAGAAGGAAGGCGCGCCCGAGGGCCAGCTGGCCTTCGACGCGGTGTTCGAGGTCTACCCCGAGGTGAAGATCGGCGACTTGGCCGGCGCCAAGGTCGAGAAGCTGGCCGCCGAGGTGGACGATGCCGCCATCGACCGCACCCTGGACATCCTGCGCAAGCAGCGCCGCACCTTCGCGCAGCGCGCGCAGGACCAGGCCGCCCAGGACAGCGACCGCGTCACCATCGACTTCGAAGGCAAGATCGACGGCGAACCCTTCGAGGGCGGCAAGGCCGAGGCCTTCCAGTTCATCGTTGGCGACGGCCAGATGCTCAAGGAGTTCGAAGACGCCGTGCGCGGCATGAAGAACGGCGAGAGCAAGACCTTCCCGCTGGCCTTCCCCGAGGACTACCACGGCAAGGACGTGGCCGGCAAGACGGCCGACT
>NZ_MKSS01000154.1:0-13790 GCF_001897365.1 Hydrogenophaga sp. 70-12 | reverse complement strand
ATCGAGACGCCCGCCACCGCGGAGCCCACGGCGTCGTGCAGTTCGCGCCCGATCTGCTCCTGGCGGGCGTCCATTTCCCGCAGCAGCATGCGCTCGAAACGCTGGCTCACCTGCTGCACCTCGTGGTGGGCGGCCAGCAGCGAGGCCTGGATCTCCTCGCGCTCGGTGACGTCACGCACCGTCACCGACAGCAGTCGCTCGCCGTCGGCGCGCGGGATCGGGGCCACCGAAAACTCGGCCAGAAAGACGTCACCGCCCAGCCGCACGCAATGCCCCGAGGTCACGCCGTCGGGGCCGCGCACCGTGCCGCGCAGCACCGCCGCGATGTCTTCCTGGCAGTCCCGCCAGCTCAGCGGGGTGAACAAGGGCTCCAGGCTGCGGCCCAGGATCTGTTCCGGCGCGTGGCCGAAGAGCGCGCGCGCGGCCGGGTTGAAGGAGCGCACGCGGTGCGTCTCGTCGATCAGCAGGGTGGCGATGGGCGCGGCCTGCAGCATGCCCTCCAGGCGCTGCTCACCCCGGCGGCGGCCCGCTTCGGCGGCCTCGGTGGCCGCGCGCATGCCGTTCAGTGCGGCCGTGAGGCGCCGGCGCACCAGCCAGGCGCCCGCCAGGCCCGCGGCGATCACCAGGCCCATCGGCACGCCCAGGGTCAGCACGGTGCGCCAGGCGGGGAGGGTGAAGCCCCTGGCCGGCACCGCCACCACCGCTGTCCAGTGCGTGGCCGGCGCGGTCCAGTACGAGACCGTCATGGGCGGGTCGCCGATGTCTGCCGAGCGGAAGGTGCCAAAGGCCTCGCGGGCCAGGCGCTCCTGCAGCGCCGCTTCCACGGGTCCCCCCGCGGGGCCCAGGGGGCCGGCGGTGAGCGCCAGGTAGCGGCCCGCGTTGTCCACGATGGCGGCCTGCCAGTGCGCGGGCAGCAGGCCAGCCTCCAGCAGCGGGGTCAGCCGCGGCAACTCGAGCACGGCCTGCAGGGCCAGGGTTTCGCCGCTGGCGCGCGCCACGGGCACGCCAATGCCCACCACCGGCCCTTCGCGCTCGGACCAGGTGGTGGCGTCGACCACGTCCGCCCGGCCCGTGCGGGCCACCTCGGTGAAGGCGGGGGGCACGGTGCGCAGCGCCTCGGCCCCGCCGGTCGGCAGCGGGGCATGGGCCAGCGTCTGGCCATTGGCGCGCACCAGCACGATGGCGTCGACGTCCAGGTCGCGCGCCAGGGCGCTCGCGGCGCGCTGGAAGTCGCGCAGGTCCTGGCCATCGGACGGCAGCTGCTGGGCCAGGCGCTGCAGCGCGCCCTGAACGGTCACGGCGCGCGCGTTCACCCGGTGCGACAAGGCCACGGTCTGGGCCATCAGGCGCTGCCCCAGGGCGGCCTGCTCGCTGTCCATCGCCAGCCAGATCGCCACGCCGAACAGCAGCAGCGCCGGCAGCTGGAAGGCCAGCAGCAGCCACAGCAGCAGCCAGCGAAGGCGCCGCCCCGGCTGTGCGCCTTCGGCCGGCGGGACGGGCTCGCTCAGCGCCCGCATCATGGCGACGCCCCGGGCCCTTCGGGCCCCGCGGCGGGAGCGGCGTCGCGCAGCGCGCGCACCACCTCGGTGTCCTCCACCTGCGGAAAGTGGGCGTAGAACTGGCCCACGGCCTGGAAATCGGCGGGCGTGAGCAGGCACACCAGTTCGTCGGCCGCCGGGCGCACCAAGGCCACGCTCTCGCGGGAACCCACGGGCACGGCGCACACCAGGTGCGCGGGCGCGCGCTGGCGCACCGCGTGCAGCGCGGCCAGCATGGTCGCGCCCGTGGCCAGACCATCGTCGACCACGATCACCGTGCGCCCGCGCGCCGACGCGGCGGTGCGCCCCGGCGTGTAGGCGGCGCGGCGCCGGGCGATCTCGGCGAGCTGTTCGCGCCGCACGCGCGCGAGGTAGTCCGCGTCGGCGCCCGCCAGGTTGGCGTGCGGGGCCACGTAGACCCAGCCCGATTCGTCCACCGCGCCCACCGCGAATTCCTCGGAGTACGGCGCGGGCAGCTTGCGAACGAGCACGATGTCGAGCTCGCCGCCGAGGGCCTGGGCCAGGTGCGCCGCCATGGGCACCGCGCCGCGCGGGATGGCGAGCACCAGCGGGTGGCTGCCGCGGTGGTGGGCCAGCGCGGCAGCGAGCTGGCGGGCGGCGTCTAGGCGGTCATGGAACATGGGGGCTCGCTTTCGTGGGTCAGCGTTTGGCCAGGCCCGGTGCGTGCGGCCAGCGCCCGGACCTGCTCGCGCAGCGCGTCCAGGTCCGGCCCCGCCAGCGATTCCTTCTGCAGCAGCCGCCGTGCGCCCTGCTCCAGCACGGGCCGTGCGCGCGAGAGGATGTCGCCCGCTTCTGCGCAGGCCCGCGCCAGCGCATCGCGCACGGCGCAGTCGATCTCGCGCGCGGTCTCGTCGCTGTAGCGGCGCGCCAGCGGCAAGGCGAGCGCCGCCGCGCCGGGCAACAGGGGATCGCCATCGTTCTCCTCATAGGCCACGGGTCCCAGGCGCGCGTTCATGCCGTAGCGCAGCACCATGGCGCGGGCGATGGTGGTGGCTTTCGCCAGGTCGTCGGCCGCGCCGGTCGAGGGTTCCCCGAACATGAGCATCTCGGCGGCGCGACCGCCCAGCAGGACGGCCATCTTGCGCTCCATCTCCTCGCGCGTCATCACGAAGCGGTCCTCCGTGGGCCTTTGCAAGGTGTAGCCCAGCGCGCCGACGCCGCGCGGGATGACGGACACCTTGTGCACGGGGTCGGTGCCTGGCAGCGCCATGGCCACCAGCGCGTGGCCCATCTCGTGGTGGGCCACCACCGCCCGTTCCTTGGGGTTGAGCACGCGGTTTTTCTTTTCCAGTCCCGCGACGATGCGTTCGATGGCGCGCGTGAAGTCGTCCATGCCCACGGCCGAGGCGCCGCGCCGCGTGGCCAGCAGCGCGGCTTCGTTCACCAGGTTGGCCAGGTCCGCGCCCGCGAAGCCCGGCACCAGCGCGGCCACCTGGCCGAGGTCCACCTCCGGCGCCAGGCTGACCTTGCGGGTGTGCACCTGCAGCACCTGCACGCGCCCCTTCAGGTCTGGCCGGTCCACCAGCACCTGGCGGTCGAAGCGGCCGGCGCGCAGCAGCGCGGGGTCGAGGATCTCGGGTCGGTTGGTGGCGCCCAGGATGATCACGCCCGCCGAGGGGTCGAAGCCGTCCATCTCGACCAGCAGCTGGTTGAGCGTCTGCTCCTTCTCGTCGTGCCCGCCCAGGGCATAGGCGCCGCGCGCGCGGCCCAGCGCGTCGAGCTCGTCGATGAAGATGATCGCGGGCGCGTGCGATCGCGCCTGCTCGAACAGGTCGCGCACCCGCGCCGCGCCCACGCCGACGAACATCTCCACGAAGGCCGCGCCATTGGTCGACAGGAAGGTCACACCGGCCTCGCCGGCCAGCGCCCGCGCCAGCAAGGTCTTGCCGGTGCCCGGCGGCCCCAGCAGCAGCACGCCCTTGGGGATGTGCGCGCCCAGCCGGCCATAGCGCTGGGGGTCCTTGAGGAACTCGACGACCTCCTGCAACTCCTCCTTCGCCTCGTCCACCCCGGCCACGTCGGCGAAGCTCACGCCGGTCGACTTCTCCACGAAGATCTTGGCCTGGCTCTTGCCAACCGACATGAAGCTGCCCATGCCCTGTTGCGCGGCGAGCCGGCGAAACAGCAGGAACCAGAGGCCGAAGAACACCAGCGTGGGCAGGGTCCAGGACAGCACGTCGCGCCACAGCGTGCTCTCGAACTGCCGCGCGTACGGCACGTGGAAGGCCGACAGGCGCTCGGCCAGCGCCGGCTCCACGCGGTTGGCCGCGATCACCTGACGGCCTTGCGGATCGGCCGACTTGAGGTGGCCGATGAGCTGCTGCTCGCCGACCACGACGCGGTCGACCTCGCCAGCGGCCAGTCGCTGCTCGAACTCGCTGTACGGCAGCACCTCGATCTGCTGCGCCTGGCGCCACCAACTCTGCAGCAGCAACAGCGCCAGCAAAGCCAGGGCGAAGTAGCTCAGGTTCCAGCGGGCGAACTTGTTCATGGCCTTGCGGCGTCGTCTTGCGGCCGCCGCCTCCCTGGTGGGCATCCGGTGGTTCGCCGGTGCCACGCCCGACGGACCTGGAAAAAGGACCACCGCGCCGAGGGTTCTGCCGAAGCAGATCCGCCTGCACTTCGGGCGACGACCTCGGCGTTCCCGCCGCGGTTTGACGGGCCGCTGGAGCGGCCCTTCACTCGTGCCCCAACCGCTTCAACGGACGATGCCCGGGGCGCGGTGGCCAAGCCACTGTAGTGGCCTGGCGGCGCCGCAGTTTGCGCCAGATCAAGGGGCCGGTTCGCCGCCGGCGCGGGCGTACCAGCGCTCGCAGGCCGGCTCCAGCCCCCGCACCACGCGCCGGCCCGCCAGCGGACCCCGGGTCTCGGTGACGGCGGTGTGCTGGCGCTGCACCTGGTCGCCGTCGTGGAAGAACAGCACCACCCAATCGTGTTCCCGGTGCAGCTCGTGTGCCCGCGCCGTGTTGGAGAACAGCGCGGTGAAGTGCCAGTCCCCGCGCTGCGTGTGCAGCACCGGCAGCCAGGCCTGGCCGCCTGGATTGAAGCGGCGCGGCGAAAGGGTGGGCAGCTCCCCGGCCTGCGCCCGGGCGCGGTACTCGCGGTCGACGTCGAGCAGCACCGACACCTCGGGCTCGGCCGCCGGCGGCGGGGCGCGGCGGGGGCGGCCCCGGTCCAGCATCTGGGCCAGTGCAGCGGCGATGCCCTGCGCGCGCCGCTCGCCCAGGCCGCGCACGCCGGCGAGCCGGCCGTCGTGCGCCGCGGCCTCCAGCGCCTCCAGCGTGTCGATGCCGAGCTCGTCGTGTAGGCGCTCGCTCAAGGCGGGGCCCACGCCGGGCACGGCGCGAAACACCAGGCGCGCGTCCACCTCGCCGCGCAGCCGATCGAGCAGGCCCCAGCGGCCGGTCGACAGGATCTCGGCGATCGCGTTGGCCAGGCCTGGGCCGATGCCGGGCAGGGCGTCGAGCCCCGCGCGGCCTTGGGCTTCGAACAGCGCCCCGACGTCGCGCGCCAGCGCGGCGATGCCGTCGGCCGCGTGGCGGTAGGCCGCCACGCGGAAGCGGTTGGCGCCTTGCGCCGCCAGCAGGGCCGCGGCCTCGCGCAGCAGCAAGGCCACGCGGGCGTTGTCGGTGGGCGCGGCGCTGTCCATCACTCGGCCACCGACACCGGGTCCAGTAGCTCCACCAGCGAGCCGCCCCCATGGATGCGCCGGATCGCCTCGGCGAACAGCGCGTCGGTGGGCACCACGCTGAGCTTGTCGCGCGCGGGCCCGGCGGGCCAGGCCGGCGGCGGCACGCTGTCGGTGACCACCAGGCTGCTCAGGGCCTCGTCGGCCAGCACGCGCGCCGCGTCGCCGGCGAACAAGCCGTGCGTGGCCGCGGCGTGCACGCGCGTCGCGCCCAGGCCGCGGCAGGCGCGCGCGGTGCGCGCCAGGGTGCCGCCGGTGGCGATCAGGTCGTCCAGGATGATGGCCTGGCGCCCCGCCACGTCGCCAACGATGAGGTCGCCGCTGAGCACGCCCTGGCTGCGGTATTTCTCGGCGAAGGCCGCGCCCACGGGCCGGCCCAGTGCGGCGGCGAGCACCTCGCGGAAACGCTCGGCGCGCTTGATGCCGCCCGCGTCCGGCGACACCACGGCCACGGGGTCGCCGCCGATCAGCGGCACGAAATGCGCCGCGAACAGGCGGCAGGCCTCCAGGTGTTCGCTGCGGCAGCGGAACGCGTTCTGGTAGGCCGCCAGGTTGTGCACGTCCATCGTCACCACGCGGTCGGTGCCCACCGCTTCGAACAGCGTGGCCACGTAGCGCGTGGTCACGGGATCGCGCGCCTTGGTCTTGCGGTCCTTGCGGGCGTAGGCCAGGCAGGGCAGCACGGCCGTCACGCTCGCGGCCGAGGCGTCCTTGAGCGCGCCGATGAAGAACAGCAGCCGGCACAGGCGGTCGTTGACGCTCAGCGGTCCGGGCCCGTGCAAGGCGTGCAGCACGAACACGTCGCGCCCGCGCACGTTGACCAAGGGACGGCTTTTGTGTTCGCCATCCTCGAAGTCGCGCTCCTCGTGCGGCGAGAGAGGCCACTGCAGGCTATGGGCCACGGCCTGTGCCCAGGGGCGGGAGGCCTGGTGCGCGAACAGCAGGGGATCGGTTGGGGCCACGGCCATCAGCAGAAGTGAAACACCAGGGCCAATTCTTGGCCGTCGCCGGCGCGGGTGCTTGCGCCGCGTCAAAACCGGTGCGTGCGGGCGCTCAGGTGTCGATCAGCCGGGCGAGCACCTGGCCCGCCCGCACGGGGTCGCCGGCGGGCACCAGCAGTTGCTCGATCACGCCCGCGCGCGGCGCCGTCAACTCGACGGTCTCCAGCGGCGCGCGCACGCGCGCCAGCGGCTGGCCCGCTCGCACACGCTCGCCCTCGCTCACGCACCAGGCCGCGAGCACGGCCCCGGTGCCGGCTTCGGCGGCTTCGCAGCCCAGGGTGTCGAGGCGGATGTCGATCATGGACGCTGCCCCGAGGGTCGCTCGTCAGGCGCGCGCTCGATGACCCAGTGGCCGTCCGTGCGCCACAGCACCTGGCGCGAGAAGCCGTTGCCCTTGAGTTGCAGCGCCTGCCGGATGGCCGCGCGCGCCGAGGCGTCGGCGCGCACCAGGCGAAAGGCGCGCCGCTGCAGCGGCACGATCTGCAGCCGCACCAGCCGCCCGCTGCCCAGCGACAGGGTGGCGGCGTACAGGCAGGCCAGGTCCTGCGCGAAACCGGGCCGGGGAGCGATGCCCTCGTAGTCGTTGATGAGGTCGCCGCAGCCGTACAGGATGAGCTTGCCCCGGTGCAGCTCGAAGGGCAGCGGGTGGTGGGCGGAGTGGCCATGCACCACGTCCACGATGTCGCGGTCGATCAGCTCGTGCGCGAAGCGCCGGTGCAGGGGCGGCACCTCGCCCACCCAGTTGGCCCCCCAGTGGATGGACAGCAGCACCAGATCGCCCTCGCGGCGCTGGCGTTCGACGGCCTCAGCGATCTGCTGCAGGCCGCGGCCGGACAGGTTCTCCAGCAGGGCGATGCCCGCGCGGCCCGCCGCGGCGCCCCAGCCATCGGGCACGCCGCAGTCCGGCGCGGCCCACGAGGCCACGAGCAGGCGGTTGCGCGAGCCCAGTGGCACAACGGCGGGCGCATGGGCTTGCTCGGGCGTGGCGCCCGCGCCGGCGCTTCGCACGCCGGCGCGGGCCAGCGCGCGCTGCGTATCCAGCAGGCCCGCGGGGCCCCAGTCCAGGGCGTGGTTGTTGGCCAGTGCGCAGGCGCTCAGCCCGGCGCTCCTCAGGCAGGCGATGTTGTCCGGGTGCATGCGGTAGTGAATGCCCTTGCGTGGCCAGGGCTCGCCGTCCGCCGTGACCGCGGTTTCCAGGTTGGCGACGCTGGCGTCGGGTGCGATGCGGGCCACCTCCGCCAGCGCATCGCCCCAGAGGTAGCGTCCCGGCACGGGCGAGGGAATCGGCCCGTTCGCGCGCTCGGCCAGTCGCAGGTAGTCGCGCGCGTCGCGCACCCCGGGCTCGTACAGCTCGGGGGAGACCGGGTGGGCCATCGCCTGGTCGATGCCACGGCCGGTCATCAGGTCGCCGGCGAGCAGCACGGTGGTGGTGTCGGTGGCGGCCTGCACGCGCTCACCTGTTCAGATGGCCCAGGGGTTGGTGCGTGGCGGCGTTGCCGCCCGTCCCTATGGGCGCTGGCCGGCGCGCCGCCTGCAGGTGGCGCGCCGCCAGGCGCAGGTACTGCCGCGCGCGGCGGCGCCAGCGTGCCTCGCCCTGGTAGCGCGCCTCGGCCAGGTGCGCGATCGCCAGGCCGGCGCGCTCGCAGGCCCGAAGGGCCTGGTAGAAGTGCACGAGGGCGCGCGGCGGCTCGTCGCCGCTGGCGTTCGCGTAGTGGCGCAACAAGGCCTCGCCCAGGGTCGGCGCGCCGGCGCGTTCGCATTCCAGCGCCAGGAAGCCGACCTCGTCGGCGCCGTCCTGCTGGCGCAGCGCCTTGGAGAACTCCAGGGCGTCGATGATCGCCAGCGGGTCGCCGAGCCAGATGTGCTCCGGCCGCAGGTCGCCATGGGCCTCAAGCACGCAGCCGGCCATGGCCCGCGCCTCGATCAGCGGCGTGCTGGACGCCAGCCAGGCGCGCAGCGCGCCCAGCACCACGTCCACGCGCGTGCGCGGCAGCCGCCATTCGGGGCGACCCAGCAGTTGTTCGCAGTCGGCCAGGCGCTGCCACAGCCGCAGGCGGTAGCCGTTGGGGTCCAGGCGCGGGCGAGGCTGCCAGCGATGGAAGCCGGCCAGTTGCTCAGCGATGCGGCGCATGTCGTCCTCGCTGGCCTCGCCGCGCAGCAGGCGCTGGTCCAACATGGGCCCCGGCGGCAGGCGGCGCATGGCCACCAGCCACTCCACCGGCTCGCCCGGCCCGTCCAGGCGCAGGCGGCCGTTCTCGTCCGCCGCCAGCGGCACCAGGCCCAGGTAGACCTGGGGCGCCAGGCGCCGGTTCACGCGCAGTTCTTCGCGGCAGTAGTGGCGCCGCCGCTCGAGCGTGGAGAAGTCCTGCAGGCCCTGGTGCAGCGGCTTCTTCATCTTGTAGGCGCGCTCGCCGGCCAGGAACACCCACGAGAAATGGGTTTCGATGGCCTCGACGGACGAGACCGGCAGGCGATGGTTCGCCGGGTCCCGCAGCGCGTCCACCTTGTCCTGCAATGTGTGCTTCATGGCGACCACTATCCGGCCAGTCGCCAGGGCGCGTGCTTGACGGCGGTCAAGGATGCGCGCGCCGCAACGAAGCGGTGCGCGCGGACCGCGAGCTTGACCGGCATCAATGAACGCCCCGCCGCCCGCGCCGACAGTGTGCAGGCGCCCGATGTGGGCGTCTTTTTGCCTCACACAGGAGGGCGTCATGAACCGGTTCATTCCCCCACTGCTCGCCGCCGCCCTCATGGCGGCTTCGGGCATGAGCGCAGCCGCCGACAAGGAACTGAGCTGCACCCTCAAATTCACGTCCAGGCAGTGGTCGGCCGTGTACTCGAGCGCCGAGGGCGAGGGCACGGTGAGCTGCGACAACGGCGCGTCCCTGCCGGTGACGATCAACGCGAAGGGCGTCGGCCTGACCGCGGGGAAATGGAAGATCACCGATGGCACGGGCAAATTCACCCACGTGTCCGCGATCGAGGACGTGCTGGGCAGCTACCTGGCGGTCAGCGGCGACGCCGGCGTGGCCAAGGCGGGCACCGCGCAGGTGCTGACCAAGGGCAAGGTGTCGCTGGCGCTGGCGGGCAAAGGCGAGGGCTTCGACCTCGGCATCGCCATCAGCGACTTCAAGATCGCCAAGCGCGCGGCCGAAGCCAAGTAGACGACGCGGGCCGCGCCGCCGCGCACAAGCCAACGCGTGTCCGAGCCGCCGTGGGGGGGTCCCGCGCGCCCTCAGGGGCGCGGGGCCGTGGCGGGCCCACCGGTGCCGAAGGTGTGTTCGAACGCCGCCAGAAAGGCCGGCAGGCGCGCGCGCGGCAAGCGGTCGATGCCGGCCGCTCCCGCGCGGCCCCCACCACCGAAGTCCCGGCACAGCCGGTCCGCGTGCGGCCGCTGCCGGGGGGCCCTCAGGTTCACCATGAAGGCGTCGGTCCCCGCGGCGCGCAGCACCGCGCAAGCCCGCTCGGGTTCGCGCTCGATGCAGCGGTAGGCCAGGCTGCCCTGCACGCGCCGCGCCCAGTCCTCGTCGGGCAGCTCGTACACCGAACCGGCGGCCAAGCGCCAGCGCGGCGCCAGCGCGTCGGCGCGCTCGAGGTCCTGGCGTCGGCGCTCGATGAGCGCGGGAGCGATGGGCTCGCGCCGCAGAAAATCCAGCGGGTCGGCGTGCGCCCGCATGAGGCCGTGCAGCGCGGCCGGCGCGATCAGCACGTCGGCCTCGGACTCGCCATAGGCGTTGTGGTTGATCGCTTCGCCGAGCGCGCGCAGCGTGGCCAGTTGCGGGTCGTCCAGGCCCGCCGCGTGACCGAGCGCGCGCGCGCTCGCGCCCATGCCGTCGCCGAAGGCGCCGGTGACGGCCCAGGCCGCGTGCGGCCCCCCCAGGTGGCGGTGCACGATGAGGCTGGTGCAGCGCGTGGGCGCGGTCTCGATCACGAGCTTCAGGGCGGGGTGGCGCGGCAGGGGGTCGTCGCCGGCGTGGTGGTGGTCGAAGTACTCGATGCGCACGCCGCGCGCCAGCAAGGCCAGCAGGGGCGCGCGGTTGCGCGCAAGGGAGATGTCGAGCACCGTGACCGTGTCGTCCGGGCCGGCGTCCACGCGCTCGAGCAGCGCGATCTCGCGCTTGAGGCCGGTCACCAGCCGCGACTCGCGCGGTCGCGCCAGGCGCAGCTGTTGCAGCGCGCACAGGCCGTCGGCGTCGCCATTGAAGACGTCCCAGTGGCTCAAGGCGCGGCCTGCTCGGCGGGGGCGGCCGGCGGCGGGCCGAGCGCCAGCCGCAGCTCCAGCGTGCCGTCGGCGCTGCCGCGCATGCCGAAGCCGATCGCGCGCGCGAGGTTCACCATGCCGTGGTTGCCTTCGAGGCACCAGCCCACCAGTTCGCGCGTGCCGCGCGCGCGCAGGTGATCGATCAGCATCCCCAGCAGCGCGCGGCCCAGGCCACGGCGCTGCCAGGGCCGCGCCACCTGCACCGCGAACTCGGCGGTGTCGTTGTCGGGGTCGCAGGCGGCGCGCGCCTCGCCGCACAGGGTGTCGCCGGACAAGGCGATGAAGCACATCTCGCGCTCGTAGTCGATCTGGCAGTAGCGCGCCAGCTCGCTGGGCGGAACCTCACGTCGCGTGAAGAAGAAGCGCAGGCGCAGTTCCTCGGGCGAGCAGCTGGCGTAGAAGCGCGCGAGCCGCTCGCCGTCCTCCGGCCGGATCGGGCGCAACTGGAGCGCTTCGCCGTCGATGACGGTGACGCGCTCCAGGCCCGAGGGGTAGGGGCGCAGCGCCAGGTGCGCGCCGTCGCGCGTGGGCGCGGCCGGGCGCACGCGCACGCGCGCGTCCAGCGCCAGCGCGCCCTCGGCGTCGACCAGCAGGGGGTTGATGTCGAGTTCGGCCACCGGCGCGAGGTCGCTGGCGAGCTGGCTCAGGCGCAGCAGCACGTCGACGACGGCGTCGAGGTTCGCCGGCGGGCGCGAGCGGTAGCCGCGCAGCAGGCGGGCCACGCGCGTGCGGCCGATGAGGTCGCGCGCCAGCACGGCGTTGAGCGGCGGCAGCGCGATCGCGCGGTCGGCCCGCACTTCCACCGCCGTGCCGCCTTCGCCGAACAGCAGCACCGGGCCGAACACCGGGTCGCTGGCGATGCCGACGATGGTCTCGACCGCCAGCGGGCGGTGCGCCATCGCCTGCACGGTGAAGCCGATGAGGCGGGCGTCCGGGCGCGCCAGCGCCACGCGCTCGCGCATGGCCAGTGCCTCGGCGCGCAGCTGCGCGGCGTTGGCCACGTCCAGCACCACGCCGCCCACGTCGGACTTGTGCAGCACCTCGGGCGAGACGATCTTGAGCGCGACCGGGTAGCCGATGCGCCCGGCCGCGTCGAGCGCGGCGTCCAGGTCGGGCACGCGCTCGGTGGCCACGCAGGGAATGCCGTAGGCGCCCAGCAGGCGCTTGGCGTCGAGTTCGTCGAGCCAGTCGCGCCCGCCCGCCAGGGCGGCCTCCACCAGGGCGCGCGCGCCGTCGCGGTCGGGGTAGTGCAGCTCGGGGCGCGACTCGGGCAACTGCAGCAGCGCGGCCTGCGCGGCCTGGTGGTCGCGCAGCTGCAGCCAGGCGGCGGTGGCGTTCTCGGGTGTGTCGTAACAGGCCACGCCCTGCGCGTCGAACAGCTCGCGCGCGGCGGCCACGCGCTGGCCGCCGAGCCAGCAGGCCAGCACCGGCCGGTCGGCGCCACGCAGCAGTGGCAGGCAGGCCTGCGCGATGTCGGTGGGCGAGGCGATGGCGGTGGGCGCGTGCATGAACAGCAGCCCGTCCACCTCGGGCGCGGCGAGCAGCACCCGCAGCGCGTCGAGGTAGCGCTGCGGCGGCGCGTCGCCAATGATGTCCACCGGGTTGCCGCGCGACCAGTTGGCGGGCAGGCCGGCGTCCAGCGCCGCCAGGGTGTCGGGCGAGAGCGTGGCGAGTTCGCCGCTGCCCAAGGTGTCGGCCGCGAGCACGCCGGCGCCGCCGCCGTTGGTGAGCACGGCCAGGCGCGGGCCGCGCCAGCGGTGTACGCGCGCCAGTGTCTGCGCGGCGTCGAACAGGGCCTCCAGCGTGTCCACGCGCAGCATGCCGGCGCGCCGCACGGCGGCGTCGAACACCGGGTCGGAGCCCGCCAGCGCGCCGGTGTGGGAGGCGGCGGCGCGCGCGCCGTCGGGCCGCCGGCCCGACTTCACCAGCACCACGGGCTTGTTGCGCGCGGCCGCACGCGCGGCCGACATGAACTTGCGCGCCTGTTTGACCGACTCGATGTAGAGCAGGATGGCGCGCGTGCGCGGGTCGCTGCCGAGGTAGTCGAGCAGGTCGCCGAAGTCCACGTCGGCGCTGTCGCCGAGCGAGACGAAATGCGAGAAGCCGACGCCGCGCGCGTTGGCCCAGTCGAGCATGGCCGTGGCCAGCGCGCCCGACTGCGTGACGAAGGCCAGTTCGCCCACGCGCGCCTGACCCGGCGCGAAGCTGGCGTTGAGCGCCTGCCCCGGCACCAGGGCGCCGATGCAGTTGGGCCCGAGCACGCGCAGCAGGTAGGGCCGGGCGGCGTCGAGCATGGCCTGTTCCAGGCTGCGGCCGTCGCTGGTGCGGCCTTCGCGCAGGCCGGCGGTGAGCACGATGGCCGCGCGCGTGCCGCGGCGGCCCAGCTGGTCCACCAGCTCGGGCACGCTGGCCGCCGGCGTGCAGATCACCGCGAGCTCGGGCGCCTGCGGCAGCGCGTCCACGCTGGTGAACACCGGCCCGCCGTCCAGTTCGAAGGGCTGGCGGTTCACCGCCCACAGCGGCCCCGCGAAGCCGCCCTCGCGCAGGTTGCGCCAGACCAGCGCGCCCACGCCGTCGGCCCGGCGCGAGACGCCGATCACCGCCACGCTGCGCGGCTGGAACAGGTGCTCGAGGTGGCGCACGCTCATTGGACGGCCCTCCGTGCGGCGCACTGCGGGGCTGAGCGCCTTGGGAACGGCCCAGCGGCGCTCATTCGGCCACCTCCGCCACGGGGTCGAACACATAGGTGCCCGGCGCGGGCACGGCACGGCCGCGCACGCGCAGGCCCGACACGGCCCGGGCCTTCACCCGGCGCGAGGAATGCGCGGCCAGCCACCGCTGCCAGTGCGGCCACCAGGAACACGGCGAGGCCTTCGCGTGCGCGAGCCAGTCCTGCGGGTCGGCCGGCGCCGCGCGCGGCGCCCATTCGCCCACGCGGTAGGAGGCCTCGGGGCTGGCCAGCGGCCCCTCGGGCGGACTCACGATGCCTACGTTGTGGCCGCCCGAGCTCAGCACGAAGTGGGCGTTCGAGTGTGTCAGGCGCATCAGCTTGTAGACCGATGTCCAGGGCGAGACGTGGTCGCGCTCGGTGGCCAGCAGGTAGAGCGGGACGCGGATGCGGTCCAGGTCCACCGGCTCGCCGCGCACGCGGTAGCGGCCTTCGGCCAGGTCGTTGTGCAGGTACAGGCGGCGCAGGTACTCGCTGTGCATGCGCGCGGGCAGGCGCGTGGCGTCCGCGTTCCAGGCGCGCAGCGGCGTCACGGGCGTGTGCGCGCCCATCA
>NZ_MKSS01000153.1:0-2582 GCF_001897365.1 Hydrogenophaga sp. 70-12 | reverse complement strand
CGGCGAAGCTGGCCGCAGCCGCGCTCGCGGCCGCTGTGGCCGCATCAGGCGGGCTGACCGCCAGGGTACCGTCGACGGTAGGGGTCATCCTGCAACTGTAGCGCCAGACGGCACGCACCGCTTTGGGTCACCGATCTAGGCCCTGGTCCCGGGGCGGAATCGGCGCCCCCAGAAACAAAAAGACACCGTCGAACGGTGCCTTTTGTGGGGAGGGTGCGACGTTGGGGGCTCAGGTCGGCACTTTTTTGAGCATCTCGAGGCCGACCTTGCCTTCGGCGATCTCTCGCAGGGCGGTGACACCCGGCTTGTTCTTGCTCTCGATTTTGGGAGCGTGGCCCTGGCTCAGCATGCGGGCGCGGTAGGTGGCGGCCAGCACGAGCTGGAAGCGGTTGGGGATCTGTTCCAGGCAGTCTTCGACGGTGATGCGTGCCATGGTGGGCTCCGGGCAATGTCAGGGGATGTTGAGCGCTTCGAAGGTGTCGCTGCGGGCGCTGCGCTGCGCCGCGTACTTCAAGCGCTGGGCGTGAACGATGGCCTTGAGGTCAAACAGGGCCCGTTCAAACAACTCATTGATTATAACGAAGTCGAAATCCCGGGCATGGGCCATCTCCAGGGCGGCATTGCGCAGGCGCAGATCGATCACCTCGGCGGTGTCCTCGGCGCGCCGCTCCAGGCGCGAGCGCAGCTCCTCCCAGCTGGGTGGCAGGATGAAGATCAGCACCGCGTTGGGAAAGATGCGCTTGACCTGCAGCGCGCCCTGGTAATCGATCTCCAGCACCACGTCGGCGCCTTGCTTGATGCGCTGCTCGATGGCGGTCTTGGAGGTGCCGTAGCGGTTGCCGTGCACCTGCGCCCACTCCAGGAAGGCGTCCTGCGCGACCATCTGGTCGAAGCTTTCCTGGCTCACGAAGTAGTACTCGCGGCCATGCAGCTCCTGCCCCCGCGGCGGGCGCGTGGTGTGCGACACCGAGGGCTGCACGCGGGCATCGAGCTCCATCAGCGCCTTGACCAGGCTGGATTTGCCGGCCCCGCTGGGCGCGGCCACGACGAACAAGTTGCCGGGGTATTGCATCAGGGTCTCATTCGAGGTTCTGCACCTGCTCGCGCATCTGTTCGATGAGCACTTTCATGTCCACCGAGACGCGGGTGAGCTCCAGGCTCGACGATTTGGAGCCCAGGGTGTTGGCTTCGCGGTGCAGCTCCTGGATCAGGAAGTCCAGGCGCTTGCCCACCTCGCCGCCCCGCTGCAGCAGGCGTTCGATCTCGTCCAGGTGGGAGCGCAGGCGCGTGAGTTCTTCCGCCACGTCGATGCGGATGGCGAAGGCCGTGGCCTCGGCCAGGGCGCGGTCGCGCGCGGCCTCGCTGGCGGCGACGCTGCCCGAGGCGTCGGCGCCCAGGGCTTCCTGCCAACGGTCGAGGAAGCGCTGGCGCTGCTGGGCCACGAGCTCGGGGATCAGGGGTTGGGCCGTGTCGGTGAGGGCGCGCAACTGGCCCACGCGATCGAGCAGCATGCTGGCCAGCCGGGCGCCTTCGCGCGCCCGGGCTTCCAGCAGCTGCGTCAGGGCGGTGTCCAGCAGTTCGGGCAGGCGTTCGTGCAGATCGGCCGGCGGGGCGCTGCGGCGTCCCACCAGGGCCAGCACCTCGGCCACCGACAGCGGTTGCGCCTGCGGAAGCCAGGTGCGGATGCTGTCCTGCGCCCCCAGCAGGCGCTGCAGTTCGGCGCTGCCCGGCGCGCGCGGCGTGGCGTCGGATGGGGCTTCGATCCAGGCGCGCACCTCGACCTTGCCGCGCTTGAGCCGCTGCGTGAGGCGTTCGCGCAGGGCGGGTTCGCTCGCGCGCAAGTCGTCGGGGAGCTTGAAACCGAGATCGAGGAATCGGCTGTTGACCGAACGGATTTCGACACCGACGGACGGGCCGGATTCTCCCGCGGCCGGCTCTGCGCCAGCGTTTCGCTGGGCCGAGGCGTAGCCGGTCATGCTGTAAACTGCCATCGCTCTGGGCCGGTGGTGTTGGAGGTCCAAAACGGGGCGTTTCGGAAACCGGTCGAATTATGTCAAAGGTCAAACCCGCTCCTCTGCCACCCGACACGGTGATCGGTGGCTACCGCATCGTTCGCAAGCTGGCCGCCGGCGGTTTTGGCGTGGTGTACCTCGCGGTCGACACCGAAGGTCAGCAGGTCGCCGTCAAGGAATACCTGCCCTCGTCCCTGGCCACGCGTGGCCCCGGCGAGCTGTTGCCGCAGGTGCAGCCCGAAAAGCTGTCGCTGTACCGCCTGGGCCTCAAGAGCTTCTTTGAGGAAGGCCGCGCGCTCGCGCAGATCTCCCACCAATCGGTGGTGAGCGTGCTGAACTTCTTCCGCGAGAACGAAACCGTCTACATGGTCATGAACTACCTGGAGGGCTCGTCCCTGCAGGAATTCATCATCACCGCGCGCGAACTCAAGAAGCAGAAGGTCTTCCGCGAATCCACCATCCGCTCGCTCTACGACGAGGTGCTGCGCGGCCTGCGCATCGTGCACCAGCACAAGATGCTGCACCTCGACATCAAGCCCGCGAACATCTTCGTCACCGACGACAACCGCG
>NZ_MKSS01000152.1:0-2537 GCF_001897365.1 Hydrogenophaga sp. 70-12 | reverse complement strand
GAGCACGCGCAGGCCCTCGGGCATGACTTCGGTGCCGATGCCGTCGCCGGCGATGACCGCGATGCGGTGCTTGCTCATGGGGGGTCTCCTGGTGGTGCTGTCGAATCGGTGCGCCACTGTAGCGAATCCATTCGCAATAATCCGTGCATTGATTATTGAGCCAGGAGCAATTCATGGATCGCGCCGATCTGGAGATGGTGCAAGCCGTTCGCCAGCACGGCAGCCTGGCGCAGGCCGCCCAGGCCCTGGGGCTCACGCCATCGGCCATCACGCGGCGGCTGGCGGCGCTCGAGGCCTCGCTCGGTGTGCGCCTGTTCCAGCGCACCACGCGCCGCGTCAGCCCCACGGCCGAAGGCGAGACCCTGTCGCTGCGGGCGGCCGAGCTGCTGCGCGGCTTCGAGGCGGCGCAGGCCGAGCTGCGCGAGCGCCAGGCCGAGCCCGCCGGGCCGATCCGCCTGGCGGCCACCTTCGGCTTCGGGCGGCGCTGGTTGGGGCCGGCGCTGGCGGCCTTCCAGGCGAAGCACCCGGCGGTGTCCATCCAGCTGCAGCTCACCGAGCGCCTGCCCGATCTGGCCGCCGAAGGGCTGGACGGGGCCGTGTGGCTGTGGAGCGCGCCCGACCAGCGCGCGGGCGAGTGGGTGTCGCGCCGGCTGGCGCCCAACCGGCGCGTGCTGGTGGCCGCGCCCGCCTACCTCGCCGTGCACGGCGCGCCGCGCACGCTGGACGACCTGGCCATGCACCACTGCCTGGTGGTGCGCGAGCACACCGACGCCGACCCGAGGCGACAAGACCACTGGGCGCTGCAGCACGAGGGCGACGCCGCCCTGCGCCGCGTGGCCATCGCCGGGCCGCTGTCGAGCAACTCGGGCGAGCTGGTGCGCGACTGGTGCCTCGCGGGCCAGGGCATCATGCTGCGCAGCCTGTGGGACATCGCGCCGCGGATCGCCAGCGGCGAACTGGTGCACGTGCTGCCGGCCTGGAGCCACCGCGACGCGGACATCCACTGGTTGGCGCCCTGGCAGGCGCAGTCGCCCAAGCGCATCCGGCTGCTCGTGACCGCCCTGGCCGAGGCCTTCCGTGACGAGCCCTGGCGGCCCGCGCCGGCGCTCAGCGCGGCGAGCGCACGACCAGGCTCACGCCGAAGGCCGTGACCGCGATGCCCGCCACCGTGAGCGGCGTGATCGGCTCGCGAAACAGCAGCCAGGCGATGACGGCCGTGGTCGGCGGCACCAGGTACATCAGGCTGGCCACACTGGCCGCGGCCCCGCGCTGGATCAGCAGATAGAGCAGCGAGCTGCCGCCCAGCGTGAGCCCCAGCACCGACCACGCCATGGCGCCGATGAACTCGCCCGAGTAGTGCATGGGCTCGGGCTCCAGCAGGGCCAGGGGCAGCGTGACGATGAAGGCCGCGATCAGTTGCACCGTGTTGGCGGTGCGCACGTCGCAGGCCTGCACGAAGCGCTTCTGGTACAGGGTGCCGGCCGTGATGGCGAACAGCGCGAACACCGCGTACGACAGGTTCTCCGCATTGGCGTGGTCGCCCGGCGAGCCTTCGACCAGCTTGCGCGATACCACCAGCACCAGCCCCGCAAACCCCAGCAGCAGGCCCAGCCACTGCCGGCGCGACACCCGCCCCTGCGCGCCGCCCACGGCGCTGAGCCAGATGGCGGTGAGCACCGGCTGCAGGCCGACGATGAGCGAGGACAGGCCCGAGCCCATGCCGGCCTTCACCGCGGCCCACACGCCGCCCAGGTAGCCCGCGTGCATGAGCACACCGACCACCGACAGGTGCAGCCATTGCGTGCGGTTGGCCGGCCACTTCACGCCGGCCCAGACGATCCACGGCAGGAAGCACAGGATGGACAGCGCGTAGCGCATCGCCAGGAAGGACAGCGGCGGCGCGTGCGGCATGCCGTAGCGCGCGACGATGAAACCCGTGCTCCAGATCAGCACGAACACCCAGGGCATGGCGCGCAGCCAGGCGTTGTCGGACGCGGGAGAACTCACGGGCTCGCTTTCAACGGGAACGCGCGCGGATCTCGGGCAGCGCCTTCTGCAGGTAATAGACCATGGACCACACCGTGAGGACGGCCGACATCCACAGCAGCCAGGTGCCCCACAGGCGGGTGTCGATCAGGCCGAACAGGCGGCCGTCGAACAGCAGGAAAGGGATCGCGATCATCTGCACCATGGTCTTGACCTTGCCGATCATGTGCACCGCCACGCTCTTGGTGGCGCCGATGATGGCCATCCACTCGCGCAGCGAGGAGATCGCGATCTCGCGGCCGATGATGATGAGCGCCGCGAACACGTCGGCCCGGCCCATGTGCACCAGCACCAGCAGGCTGGCGCAGACCAGGAACTTGTCGGCCACCGGGTCGAGGAAGGCGCCGAAGGCCGAGGTTTGGTTGAGCTTGCGCGCCAGGTAGCCGTCGGCCCAGTCGGTGAGCGCGAAGACGATGAACATGGCGGTGGCCACCAGGTTCTGCTCGGCCGGGCTGAGATGCCCCACATAGAACACCCCCACGATCAGCGGA
>NZ_MKSS01000151.1:0-2635 GCF_001897365.1 Hydrogenophaga sp. 70-12 | reverse complement strand
AGCCCGGCACCTGGCACCACCCGCGCGCCAACCGCCTGGTGCGCCTGCGCGGGGCCGAGGTGGGCTACGAATTCCTGCGCGGCAAGCGCCGCACCATCGGCCTGAGCGTGGGCACCGAGGGCCTGAGCGTGCGCGCCCCGCGCTGGAGCACGCTGGGCGATGTGGAGGCCGTGCTGCAGGAAAAGGCCGGCTGGGTGCTCGACAAGCTGGCCGAGGCGCGCGAGCGCGCCGAGCGCCAGGCCAGCTCGCGCATCCGCTGGGCCGACGGCGCCGAGCTGCCGCTGCTGGGCGAGCCGGTGCGCCTGGCACTCGATCCGGCGCACGGCTTCTCGGGCCGCGGCGGCGCCTTCGATGCGGCCGCGCGCGTGTTGCGCGTCGGCCTGCCGCGCCACGCGAGCGAGGCGCAGATCCGCGACGCCGCGCAGGCCTGGCTGATGCGCCACGCGCGCACCGTGTTCACGCAGCGCCTGGATCACTTCGCGCCGCGCCTGGGCGTGCAATGGACCCGGCTGAGCCTGTCCAACGCCGACACGCGCTGGGGCAGCGCCAGCGCCGACGGACGCATCCGCCTCAACTGGCGGCTCATCCACCTGTCCATGGACGCCATCGACTACGTGGTGGTGCACGAACTCAGCCACCTGCACCACATGGACCACAGCCCACGCTTCTGGGACGTGGTCGCCAGCGTGATGCCCGATCACGCCGAGCGCCGCCGCGCGCTCAAGGACGCGGCGCTGCCCTTCACCGAGGGCTGAAGCGCCAGACGCCGTCGGCGCCGCGGGTGCGCGCCAGCGTGCCCGCGTGCCACAGCCGGTTCAGGTGCGCCACCGCCTCGCCCATGGCGAAGGTGGTTTGGTGCAGGTCCAGTTGGCGCTGGAACAGCACGGGCAGCGCGTCGAAGGCGCTCAGGGGCTTTTCGCGGCAGGCCGCCACCACCTCGGCCAGGCGCTCGTCGTGGTGCGCGTGCAGTTGCGCGATGCGCTCATGCAGGCCGGTGAAGGGCCGCCCGTGCGAGGGCAGCACCAGCGTGTGCTCGGGCAGCGGCAGGAACTTGTCGATGGAGTCGAGGAAGCGCTGGAGCGAGTCGGCCTCGGGCTCCTGCTCGTACACGCTCACGTTGGTGGAGATGCGCGGCAGGATCATGTCGCCGCTGATCAGCACGCCCAGGGACTCGCTCCACAGGGCCATGTGCTCGGGCGCGTGGCCGTAGCCGCTGATGCAGCGCCAGTCGTGCTCGCCGATGCGCACCGCCAGGCCGTCGAGCAGGCGGCGCGACTGCGCGGGCACGGACGGCACCAGGTTCGGGTAGTAGCCGGCGCGCGCCCGCACCTTGGCCACGCTCTGGGGGTCCGTGAGGCCGTGGCTGGCGAAGTAGGCCGCCGCCGCGTCGCCGCCGAAGCCGGTGGTGGTCTGGGTGCCCAGGCGCGCCATCGCGTGGTCGGTGGCGCTGATCCACAAACGGCAGTCCCACTTCTCGCACAGCCAGTGCGCCAGGCCGATGTGGTCCGGGTGCATGTGCGTCACGATCACGCGCAGCACGGGCAGGCCGTCCAGCTCGTTGGCGAACACCTGCTCCCACTGCGCCTTGGCCTCCTCGCGGGCGATGCAGCAGTCCACCACCGTCCAGCCCTCGCGGCCGTCCAGGGTGTCGCGCAGCAGCCAGAGGTTGATGTGGTCGAGCGCGAAGGGCAGCGTCATGCGGATCCACTTCACCCCCGGTGCCACCACCAGGGCGCGGCCAGGCTCGGGCAGGGTGGTGCCCAGGGGGTAGTGCAGCCGGGCTTCGAGCTGATCGCGGGTGAGACTCATGGCGTGGGGGAATGATTTCAGTAAGATGCGCGCGCCTTGACGTTGACGTAAACGTCAAGAAAAGGGCATTCTACGGAGCCACCGTTCCTTCCCCTGTCCGCCACCCGACACCCGCCCGGCACATGGCCACCAACCCGACCTACACCATCAGCGACCTGGCGCGAGAGTTCGACCTGACGACCCGCGCCATCCGCTTCTACGAAGACGTGGGCCTGCTGCAGCCGCTGCGCGAAGGCCCGGGCGGGCGCAACCGCGTCTACAGCGCGCGCGACCGCACCCGCCTGAAACTCACGCTGCGCGCCAAGCGCCTGGGCCTGTCGCTCACCGAGGCCAAGGACATCATCGACATGTACGACAGCCCGCGCGACACCGGGCCGCAGCTGCGCAAGTTCCTCGCCGTGCTGGCCGAGCACCGCCGCCAGCTCGAGGAGCAGATGGCCGACCTGGTGGCCAACCTCGACGAGGTCAAGGCGCACGAGAAGGAGGCGCGCGCCCTGCTCACCAAGATCGAGCGCAAGGGCGCCTGAGCCGGCGCGGGCCCGGTCGACCGCTGGTTTGACGTTTACGTAAACGTCAACCTAGAATCGGAATTCCCCCATCCCCCGGGCCGCGCGGCCCCGCACCGATGAGCACCCCCTTCCAGGCCCAGGACCCGAACTACGAAGCGCGTGTGCGCGAAAGCTTCGCGCGCCAGGCCGCCATGGACACCCTGGGCGCCTCGCTGGCCGAGGTGGCGCCGGGGCGCGTGGTCATCACCTTGCCATGGGCCGCGCGCCTCACGCAGCAGCACGGCTTCCTGCACGCGGGCATGGTGTCCACGGCGCTC
>NZ_MKSS01000150.1:0-2526 GCF_001897365.1 Hydrogenophaga sp. 70-12 | reverse complement strand
AGGTGATGGCCGAGCGCAACCTGACCCGGGCGGCGCACAACCTGGCCATGACGCAACCGGCGGTGAGCAACGCCCTGCGCCGCCTGCGCGAGCTGCTGGGCGACGAGCTGGTGCGGCGGGCGGGCTTCGGCGTCGAACCCACCCCCACCGCCCTGGCCCTGTGGCCAGCGGTGCGCGAGGCCCTGAACCTGCTGCGCGGCGCGCTGGCACCCGGCGCCTTCGACCCCGCCGCGGCCACCAGCACCTTTCAGCTCGCCATGGCCGACGCCACCTCGGCCAAGCTGATCCCCAGCCTGATCGACATCTTCGAACGCGAGGCGCCGGGCGTGAACCTGCGCGTGCTGCCCCTGACCACGCGCGACCCGCGCGAGTTGCTGGAAAGCGGCGCGGTGGACCTGGCGATCGGGCACTTCCCCGCCGTCATCGCCGAGCTCGGCGCGCGGCAGCAGCAGGACGAACTGCCGCGCTTCGCCTTCGAACGCCTGTACGACGGCGACTACGTGGTGGTCATGCGCCGCGGCCACCCGCTGGCCGGCCAGCCGCTGTCGCTGGACACCTACTGCGCCGCGCGCCACCTGCTGGTCAGCTTCTCGGGCCGGCCCTTCGGCTTCGTCGACGAGGCCCTGGCCGCGCGCTCGCGCCAGCGCCGGGTGGTGATCACGGTCAACCAGTTCTTCACCGCCGGACGCGTGGTGGCCACCACCGACCTGCTCACCGTGCTGCCGCGCCACTTCCTGTCGGCCACCGGCATGGAGGATGAACTGGCCATCAGCGAGCTGCCGCTGGCCGTGCCCGAGGTGCACGTGGACACGCTGTGGCACCGCCAGCGCCAGCACGACGCCGCCCACCGCTGGTTGCGCGAGGCGGTGTCCCGCTCGGCCGCGCGCAGCGGCCTGCAGAGCACGGACACAATCGGCCCATGATGAAGATCCAGTTGCTGAGCGACCTGCACCTCGAGGCCAACCGCGATTTCCTGCCCCAACCCGCCCCCGGCGCCGACCTGCTGGTGCTGGCCGGCGACGTGGGCTCCTACCAGCGGCGGCGCGACGGCAGCGCCATGCCCGAGCCCGACTGGGGCCTGCGCCGCTTCGCCGACTGGCCGGTGCCGGTGCTCTACCTCCCGGGCAACCACGAGTACGACGCGCTCGATGTCGACGAGGCCCACGCCGCCCTGCGCGCCACCTGCGAGCGCCTGGGCCTGCGCTGGCTGGAGCGCGAGACCTGGGTCTGGCGCGGCGTGCGCTTCGTCGGCACCACGCTGTGGAGCGACTACGACGCCATCCGCCCGCCCGGCAGCGAGCCGCTGCTGCAGCGCGAGAAAGCCTTTCGCGCCGCCGACCACTACCTGCGCCAGATGGCCGGCCGGCGCCACGGCCGCCTGTTCGACGCCGCCGCCATGCGCGAGCTCGGCCTGGAGTGCCAGGCCTGGCTGCGCGAGGCACTGGCCCGGCCCTTCGACGGCCCCACGGTGGCCATCACCCATTTCGCGCCCACGCTGCACAGCGCCGACCCGCGCTACGGCCTCACGCCCGGCACGGCCGGCTTCTGCAACGCACTCGACGACCTGCTCCCGATGGCCGACCTCTGGCTGCACGGCCACCTGCACTGCCCCACCGACGTGCGCGTGGGCCGCTGCCGCATCCGCGCCAACCCCCTGGGCTACCGCGAGAAGCAGGAACAACTCGCCTTCGATCCGGTCTGCCTGGTCGACGTGGCGCCGCAAACCCGCCCCGTTTGATCCGGCGCAAAGCCGCGGCCCGATGGGGCCCGTACACTCGGCCCGTCAATCACCACAGCGAACCCCAAGGAGAACCGCGATGAAGATCCTGCTGGCCGTCGATGGCAGTGAGTACACCAAGAAGATGCTCGCCTACCTGACCACCCACGACGAGCTGTTCAGCGCCGACAACGACTTCAGCGCGATCACGGTCCAGTCGCCGCTGCCCCCGCGGGCGCGCGCCGCCGTCGGCGCCGACGTGGCGAACCAGTACTACGAAGAAGAAGCGGCCAAGATCACCGGTCCGGTGAACAAATTCCTGCAGCGCCACGGCATCACGGCCAAGCTGCTGCACAAGACCGGTTCGGCCGGCGAGGTCATCGCCAAGACGGCCAACTCGGGCAAGTTCGACATGGTCATCATGGGCTCGCACGGCCACGGCGCGCTGGGCAACCTGGTGCTGGGCTCGGTGGCCACCAAGGTGCTGGCCCATTGCACGGCGCCGGTGCTGATCGTGCGCTGATCCGCCGCGCGATCGATCCCAAGGAGCCGCCCTCGGGCGGCTTTTTCACGCCCGCCTCAAGCCGGTGGGCGCAGGCTCTGGGCGGCGGCCGCGCGCAGGGCCGCGCTCAGGGCGTCGAGCACATCGGAGCTGAGGTTCCAGCAATGCCAGTGCAGCGCCACGCCCAGGCGGTGCTTGGGCGCCACGTCCACCAGCTCACCGCGCTCGATAAGCTCGCGCACCAGCAGCCAGGGCACCACACTCACGCCCCAGCCCGCCAGCACCGCGCGCACCTGCCCCTCGCTGG
>NZ_MKSS01000149.1:0-13904 GCF_001897365.1 Hydrogenophaga sp. 70-12 | reverse complement strand
GTTGTTCTTCATGCGGGTCTCCTTGCAATCGATCGGTGGAAGGGCTTTCACTATGCCCACACCGGGCCCCGGCGTACACTCCCCTCTGCTCCGGGGTGCCCCGGCCTGTGAAGGCCCGGCGCTGAGATGGCTGAAATGCCGAACCCGTGAACTTGATCCGGCTAGTACCGGCGAAAGAAGAGCGCAGCCGAGATGAGCGGCATGCCAGCCCACCGCCCCATGGCGGCACGGGAGCCCGGCATGAACTCCCGCCCGGCGGTCCTCCGGAGCACACAGCCCCCGTTGCTCGCCACCAGGAGACCGCCCCATGAACGCCCCCGACAAGTTCGCCCCCCTGCTCACGCTCACGCGCGAGCCCTCCCCCGCCTCCACCAAGGTCTTCGTGCCCGGCGCGCAGGCCGGCGTGCAGGTGCCCATGCGCGAGATCGCGCTCACCAACGGCGAGCGCGTGACGGTCTACGACACCTCGGGCCCCTACACCGACCCGACGGTGAGCATCGACGTGAGGAAGGGCCTGGCCCCCGTGCGCGCGGCCTGGATCGAGGCCCGCGGCGACACCGAGGCCTACAGCGGGCGCGAGCGCCAGGCGCTGGACGACGGCGTGAAGCACGAGGTACCGGATGCGCACGCGGCCGAGCGCATCGCCGCCCTGCGCAGCGAGGCCGCCGCGCTGCAGCGCACGCCGCGCCGCGCCAAGGCCGGCGCCAACGTCACCCAGATGCACTACGCGCGCCAAGGCATCGTAACCCCCGAGATGGAGTACATCGCCATCCGCGAGAACGGCAAGCGCGACTGGATGCGCGAGTACCTCGGCGACCCCGAGCGCGAGGCACGCCTGCGCGGCAACCCCATGGGCGCGCGCATCCCCGAGATCATCACGCCCGAGTTCGTGCGCGAAGAGGTCGCGCGCGGGCGCGCCATCATCCCGGCCAACATCAACCACCCCGAGCTCGAGCCGATGATCATCGGCCGCAACTTCGGCGTGAAGATCAACGCCAACATCGGCAACTCGGCCGTCACCTCCAGCATCGAGGAAGAGGTGGAGAAGCTCGTGTGGTCCATCCGCTGGGGCGGCGACACGGTGATGGACCTCTCGACCGGCAAGAACATCCACACCACGCGCGATTGGATCGTGCGCAACTCGCCCGTGCCCATCGGCACCGTGCCCATCTACCAGGCGCTGGAGAAGGTGGGCGGCGTGGCCGAGGACCTCAGCTGGGAGATCTTCCGCGACACCCTGATCGAGCAGGCCGAGCAGGGCATCGACTACTTCACTATCCACGCGGGCGTGCGCCTGCCCTTTATCCACCTCACGACCAAGCGGCGCACCGGCATCGTCTCGCGCGGCGGCTCCATCCTGGCCAAGTGGTGCATCACCCACCACAAGGAGAACTTCCTCTACACGCACTTCGAGGAAATCTGCGAAATCATGAAGGCCTACGACGTGAGCTTCTCGCTCGGCGACGGCCTGCGCCCTGGCAGCGGCGCCGACGCCAACGACGAGGCCCAGTTCGCTGAGCTGCGCACGCTGGGCGAGCTCACGCAGATCGCCTGGAAGCACGACGTGCAGACCATGATCGAAGGCCCCGGCCACGTGCCCATGCACCTGATCCAGGCCAACATGGACGAGCAGCTCAAGCACTGCCACGAGGCGCCCTTCTACACCCTGGGCCCGCTGACCATCGACATCGCGCCGGGCTACGACCACATCGCCTCGGCCATCGGCGCGGCCATGATCGGCTGGATGGGCACGGCCATGCTGTGCTACGTCACGCCCAAGGAGCACCTGGGCCTGCCCGACCGCGACGACGTGAAGCAGGGGATCATTGCCTACAAGATCGCCGCGCACGCGGCCGACATCGCCAAGGGCCACCCCGGCGCGCGCGCGCGCGACGACGCCATGAGCAAGGCGCGCTTCGAGTTCCGCTGGCGCGACCAGTTCGCGCTCGGCCTGGACCCGGACACCGCCGAGGCCTACCACGACGAAACCCTGCCCAAGGACTCGTCGAAGGAGGCGCACTTCTGTTCCATGTGCGGCCCCAAGTTCTGCTCGATGAAGATCACGCAGGACGTGCGCGACTACGCCGAGCAGAAAGGCCTGGCCGAGGCCGAGGCGTTGCAGCAGGGCATGGCCGAGAAGTCGGCCCAGTTCAAGGCCGCGGGCGGCGAGTTCTACGTGCCGCTCGACACGCTGAAGAAGGGCTGAGCATGGCGCGCATCGCGATCGCGGGCGCCGGGGTACTGGGCCGCCTGCTGGCCTGGCGGCTGGCGAGCGAAGGCCATTCGGTGAGCGTGTTCGACCCGGCCGACGGCCCCCAGCCGCCCACGCCGGGCCAGGTGGCGGCGGTGAACCCGCGGCCGCACGCGGCGGGCTTCACCGCCGCCGGCATGCTGAGCCCCTTGGCCGAACTCGACGGCGCCGAGCCCGCGGTGGCGCGCCTGGGCTGGCGCTCGCTGCCGCTGTGGCAGGCCATCGGCCGGCAGCTGGCCGAGGGCGGGGCGCCCGGGCTGGTGCGCACCGAGGGCAGCCTGCTGCTTGCGCACGGCAGCGACCGGGGCAACGCGCAGCGCACGCTGGCGCGCCTGAACGGCGTGCCCGAAGCGCCCGCGCCCCAGCCCCTGGACGCCGCCACGCTGCGCGCGCTGGAGCCCGCGCTGGCCAGCGGCCTGCTGGCCTGGCTGCTGCCCGGCGAAGGCCAGCTGCTGCCGCGCGAGACCCTGCTGGCCCTGGCCGAGCAGGCCGGCGGCGTGCAATGGCACTGGAACACCCTGGTCGACACCGTGGACGCGGGCCGCCTGCGCCTGATCGGCGGCGACACCGCCGCGGCCGATCTCGCCATCGACACGCGTGGCCTGGGTGCGCGGCCCGAGGTGCCGCTGCGCGGTGTGCGCGGCGAGGTGCTGTGGCTGCACGCCCCCGGCGTGCGCCTGCGGCGGCCCGTGCGCCTGCTGCACCCGCGCCACCGCGTCTACCTGGTGCCGCGCCCGGGCGACCGGATCGTGGTGGGCGCCAGCGAGATCGAGAGCGAGGACCGCTCGCCCGTCAGCCTGCGCAGCGCCGTCGAGCTGATGTCGGCCGCCCACAGCGTGCTGCCCGAGCTCGCCGAGGCCCGCATCGACCACCTGGAAACCAACCTGCGCCCCGCGCGCGCCGACCACCTGCCCAGCATCGAGCACAGGCCCGGGCTGCTGCGCATCAACGGCCTGTTCCGCCACGGCTGGATGGTCGCACCCGCGGTGGTGCAAGACGCCCTTGCCGCCGCGGGCTTGGCGAGCGAGGGACAATCCCCGCCATGACAGCCCCCCTTCCCACCGTGCGCCTGAACGGTCGCGAACTGCCCTGCCCGCCCGGCACGACTCTGCACAGCCTCCTGGAGCGCGAAGGCCTGCGCCCCGAACGCGTGGCCACCGCGCTCAACGCGCGCTTTGTGCCGCGCGCCGCGCGCGCCGACACCCCCCTGCAGGCTGGCGACGAGGTGAGCACCTTCGAAGCCATCGTCGGAGGCTGAGCGTGGACCTCCAGACGACACCTCTCATGGACCCTGCGCCCTGGGTCGCCTATGGCGAAACCCTTGCCACGCGACTGATGCTGGGCACCGCCGGCTACCCCTCGCCCACCGTGCTCCAGCAGGCCCTGCAGGCCAGCGGCGCGTCCGTCGTCACGCTGGGCCTGCGCCGCATGGCGGCCGCCGGTGGCGCCGAGGGCAACGCCTTCCTGGCCGAGCTGCTGCCGCCGCTGCGCGCGCGCGGCGTGCGCCTGCTGCCCAACACCGCCGGCTGCCGCAGCGCGCGCGAGGCCGTGGCCCTGGCGCACATGGCGCGCGAGTTGCTCGACACGCACTGGATCAAGCTGGAGGTGGTGGGCGACGAGCACACCCTGCAGCCCGATCCCTGGGGCACGGTCGAGGCCGCCGCCGAACTCGTGAAGGCCGGCTTCGCGGTCTTTCCGTACTGCACCGATGACCTCGTCACCTGCCAGCGCCTGCTGGACGCCGGCTGCGAGGTGCTGATGCCCTGGGGTGCGCCGATCGGCTCGGGCCAGGGTCTGCTCAACCCCTGGGCCTTGCGCACGCTGCGCGCGCGCCTGCCGGGCGTGCCCTTGGTGGTGGACGCCGGCATCGGCGCGCCCTCGCATGCGGCGCAGGCGCTGGAGCTGGGCTTCGACGCCGTGCTGCTGAACTCCGCCGTGGCGCACGCGCGCGAGCCCGTGGCCATGGCGCGCGCCTTCGGCGACGCGGTGCGCGCGGGCCGCCTGGCCTTCGAGGCCGGCGTCATGGCGCCGCAGGACATGGCTGTGGCGAGCACGCCCGTGAGCGGGCGGCCCATGCTGATCGGCTGAGCACCGCCCCCGATCGGCGACACTCCCGCGACCATGCAATCCCCCGCTCCCACCGAATCGCCCAGCGACGCCACCACCGACGCCGTACTGCGCCTCACCGCCCACGAGGCGGCCGCGCGCCTGGGCCTGCCCGCCGGCCGCCTGTCCGTTCCCGAACTCGCCCGCGCGCTGCGCGACCAGGGCGCCAGCGACGTGGTGATCACCGGCGACCCGCACGACTGGCTGGACACCCTGAACGCGCAGGGCTGGCTGACGCGCCCGCGCTCGGGCCCCACGGACCACGCCCTGCGCTTCAGCGCCGCGCTGGCGCAAGGCTGGGTCGCCGCCGACGCGGCCGTGCTCGCGCGCCTGCCCGACCGCGCCAGCTCGCTCGATCTGCCGGTGCTCTCCGTCGACGAGACCCCGGCGCGCTGGACGGCGCCGCTCTCGCACGTGCCCGCGCTGGGCGTTTACGCCATCGTGGACAGCGCCGAGCGCGTGCGCGCCTGCGCCGAGGCCGGCGCCGGCCTGATCCAGCTGCGGATCAAGGCGCGGCGCGACGACCCCGCGCTGGTGCCCGAACTGCGCGCCGCGCTGGACGCCGCGCGCGGCGCCGGCCGCGCCGCCCTGGTGGTGAACGACCACTGGCGCCTGGCGCTGTCGCTGAACGCGCCGGCCCTGCACCTGGGGCAGGAAGACTGGCTGGCGCTGCGGCACACCGAGCGCACCACCATCGCCACCGCTCAGGCGCGCGGCCTGCAGCTGGGCATGAGCTCGCACAGCCTGTGGGAGCTGTGCCGCGCGCGCGGCGCCGGGGCCGACCTGATCGCCTGCGGCCCGGTCTGGCCCACGCTCACCAAGGACATGCCCTGGCACGCGCAGGGCCTGGACAACCTGGCCTGGTGGGTGCGCATGGCCGGACGGCCGGTGATCGCCATCGGCGGCATCCTGGACCCCGACCAGCTCGAACAATGCGCCACCACCGGCGCGGCCACGGTGTGCGTGGTGCGCGGCCTGGGCGAGGACCCGCGCGCCACGCTGCCGCGCTGGCAGCGCGCTTGGGAAGCGGGACACGCCGCGCCGCGCCGCCCCGCCCCGGCGTGGCCACATCCCACGCTGTCGCCCGAGTGCGCGTGAACGACGACGACCTGCCCCCGCTGACCCCCACACCGCCCGGCCTGTACCGCCACTACAAAGGCGGCTGGTACGAGGTGATCGACACCGTGCGCTGCAGCGAGACGCTGCAGCCGCTGGTGCTGTACCGCGCGCTCTACGGCGCGGGCCTGAAAGGCGGGGGCCTGTGGGTGCGGCCTTCGGCCATGTTCAATGAGACCGCTGTCTTCGAGGGCCGGGAGCAGAAGCGCTTCCGCCGCGTCCGCGCGGCCGAGCTCATGCCCGCCGACCGGGCCAGCGCGCAGGCGCTGATCGCGCACCTGCGCGGCCGCGCGCAGCGCCAGGGCGTCGACCTGGACAGCGCCCTGCGCGCCCCGCCACCCGAGCCCGGCACCTGCTGCGGCCGCGGCTGCCACGGCTGCGTGTGGGAGGGCTACTACCACGCCGTGCGCTACTGGGCCGACGACGCGCTGGAGCGGCTGGGCTGAGGCCGCCGGCCGCGTCAGAACAATTCCCGCTGCGCCGACAGCGCCGCCGGCTGGAAGCGCGACAGGTCCATGGCCTCGCGCTCGGTGGCGTAGCCCAGCCGCGCGCAGGCCTTGTGGAAGCGCTGGCGCAGCAGCTCGGCCCAGGGGCCGCTGCCCTTCATGCGGGTGGCGAAATCGCTGTCGTAGTCACGACCGCCGCGCATGTCCTGGATGCGCGCCATCACCCTCCCCGCGCGCTGCGGGCAGTGCTGCAGCAGCCACTGGCGGAAGATGGGCGCCAGCTCCCAGGGCAGGCGGATCACCTGGTAGAAGGCGCGCCGCGCGCCGGCCTCGCGCGCGGCCTCCAGCACCTGCTCCATGTCTTCGTTCAGGAAGGGAATCTGCGGCGACACGCTCACGCCCACGGGGATGCCGGCCTCGGCCAGGGTGCGGATGGTGCGCAGTCGCCGGTGCGGCGCGGCGGCGCGCGGCTCCAGGGCGCGCGCCAGCTTGGGGTCCAGCGTGGTGATGGTGACGTAGACCGCCGCCAGGCCCTGCTCGGCCAGCGGCGCGAGCAGGTCGATGTCGCGCTCCACCCCGCTGCCCTTGGTGACGATGCCCACCGGGTGGCGCGCGCGGGCCAGCACGTCCAGCGTGGCGCGCGTCAAGCGCAGCTCGCGTTCGATGGGCTGGTAGGCGTCGGTCACGGTGCCCAGGGCCACCATGCTGGGCTCGTAGGACGGGCGCTGCAGCTCGCGCGCCAGCACCTCGGCGAAACCACGCTTGGCGATGAGGCGGGTCTCGAAATCCAGCCCCGGCGAGAGGTTGAGGTAGCTGTGGCTGGGCCGCGCGTAGCAGTACACGCAGCCGTGCTCGCAGCCCCGGTAGGGGTTGAGGCCGTGCACGAAGCCGATGTCGGGCGAGGCGTTGGTGGTGATCGCGCTGCAGGCGTCCTCCCAGCTCACGCTGGTGGCGGGCGCGGCGTGTTCTTCGGCCTGCGCGGCGTCGAGCGTGCTCCAGCCGTCGTCGAAAGCGGCGCGCGCGGCGGACTCGAAACGGTGGGGCTGTCGGAAGGACACGCCTCGCCCTTTGAGGGCCGCCACGGGGATGTGGACCTCGGTCATGAGGGCCTCCAAAATACTGTACAAAACCACAGTATATGAAGCACCCAGCCGGCGCGCACGGCCGCCCGTCGTCGCCGCCAGGGCCACGAACTGGCCCGGTTCCCCGCGCGCCCCCCACTTGTGTGACTTATGCCCGTCGCCCAATGTGGGGGCACGCATCGGCCCCTCCTTATACTGACCAGGGTAAGCCAAAAGACGTCCAGCCCTCGCGCTGAGATCGCCCGTTCTTCCAGATTTCAAGAGGGACCCCGGTTGAGCCAATCGAACATCGGCGGCTTTCGCCTGGCCGGCGTGAGCACCTGCCTGCCGCCGACGGTGGTGGACAACCTCGACCCGGCCCTGGGCTTCGCCCCCGAGGACGTGCGCAAGGTGGTGGCCATGGCCGGCGTGCGCGAGCGCCGCGTGGTCACGCCCGGCCTCACCTCGGCCGATCTGTGTTTTCGCGCCGCCACGCGGCTGATGGAGCGCCTGGGCTGGGCGCCCGACACCGTGAGCGCGCTGATCTTCGTCACCCAGACGCCCGACCACTTCCTGCCCTCCACCAGTTGCCTGTTGCAGCAGCGACTGGGCCTGCCCGACAGCTGCGCCGCCTTCGACGTCGGTCTGGGCTGCTCGGGCTACCCCTATGGCCTGTACCTGGCGGCCGCCATGCTGCGCGGCGGCGGCCACCGGCGCGTGCTCATGCTGCACGGCGAAACGCCCAGCCGCTTCGTCAGCCCCGAGGACCAGGCCACCGTGCTGCTGTTCAGCGACGCCGGCTCGGCCACCGCGCTGGAACTCGACGACGACCCGGCCGCTGGCGGCCAGTTCGTGCTGCACACCGACGGCAGCGGCGCCGAAGGCCTGATCCTGCGCGGCGGCGCCTTCCGCGACCGCGAGCCGGCCGACCCGCGCCACCGCTTCCTGGAAATGGACGGCGCGGCCATCTTCAACTTCACCATCAAGCGCGTGCCCGCGCTGATCGCCGACACCCTGGCCTTCGCCGGCAAGGCGGTGGCCGACGTCGACGCCTTCGTCTTCCACCAGTCCAACCGCTTCATCATGAAACACCTGATGAAGAAGAGCGGCCTGCCGGACGAGCGCGTGCCGATGTCGATCGAGGACAGCGGCAACTGCGGCGGCCCGTCGGTGGCGGTGGCGCTCACGCGCCGGATCGCGCCGCCGCCGCCCGGGCAGCACCGGCTGTGGATGCTGCTGGGCTACGGCGTGGGCCTGTCCTGGGGCGCCGCCCTGGTGCGGGCCGATCACCGCACCCTGCTGCTGCACGACGACGGCGAAGGCCTGTGATCCACCCCAACCGCTCCGCATGACGCCCAGCACCCGCCCCACCATCACCCAGACCGAGGCCCTGGCCATGCTGGCCGAGTGCTTCAACGTGCCGCCCGAGAGCCTGCACCCGGACGTGGAACGCGAGTCCATCGAAGACTGGGACTCCATGGGCGCGCTGATGCTGATCGCCGAACTCGACGAGCGCTTCGGCATCGAGCTCACGGCCGAGGTTTCGCGCGAGATGACGCGCATCGGCCACGTGCTGGACTTCCTGCGCGAGCAGGGAGCGCTGCGTGCGGGCGACTGAACCGAGCCGCCCCGTGGCGCCGGCACCGGCGCCACGCGTGCCGGCGCACGACAAGCTCGGCCGCCTGGTGGCGCGCAGCCTGGGCCTGGACGAAGCCGCGCTGCGCGAGGGCCTGCGCCCGGCCACGCTGGACGACCTGCCCCAGCTCATCGCCCTGCGCCGCGAGCACCTGCTGCCCGGCCACGAATGGGACGACGACGCCTACCTGCGCTGGCGCTACCGCCTCGGGCGCGAGGGTGCGGGCTTCGGCGAGCTGTGGTGCCTGCACGCCCACGGCCGGGTCCTGGCCACCATCGGCGTGGAAGACCTGCCCATCGAACTGGACGGCCAGGCGCTCGCCGGCGCGCAGGTGATGGACCTGCTGGTGCGGCCGCAGGCGCAGGAGTCGGGCCTGGGCATCTGGCTCAACCAGGCCATGCTCGCGCGCCACGGCTTCACGCTCGCGGTGGGCGCCAACCAGAACTCGGCCGGCATCGTGCGCCGCCTCTTCGAGCCGCTACCGCCGCGCCTGACCTTCACCCACCCACTGGACCTGCAGCCCTTCGTTCAGCGCCGCTGGCCCGCGCTGGCCGCCACGCCACTGGCCATGCGCCTGGCCAACGCCGGCCTGGCCCTGCGGCGCCTGGCGCTGCGCCGCCACCGCCCGCGCGGCTTCACGCTGGAGAACACCCCGCGGCTCGACCCCGCGCTCAGCGCGTCGGTGGCGCGCGGGGCCGCCGGCGTGCACCTGCGCCACGGCGGCGCCTACCTGCAGCGCCGCCTGCTCGACAACCCGCGCCGGCCCCTGAGCCTGCGCGTGGCGCGACGCGGCGACGCCGTGGCCGGCCTCATCGCCTGGTCGGTGGAGACCGACGACCGCGGCCGGCCCGAGCTGCACCTGGTCGATTGGCACCACGACGGCGACGACACCCTGCTGGTGCTGCTGCACGAGGCCATCCGCGAGGCCGCCGCGCAGCGCTGCACCTGCGTGCGCCTGCTGCTGCAGGACGAGGCCTCGCGGCGCGTGGCCGCGCGCGCCGGCTTCCTGCCGTCCCAGGACGACGGGGGCCGCCCCTGCGGCGTGCAGTCGCGCGACCCCGAACTGGCCGCCCGGCTGGCCCGCGCGCCCTGGCGCCTGACCGACCTGCGCGACGACGCCGATGGCTTCTAGGAAGCCTGAGCGCCCCTTGCCGAGCGAGGCCTGAGCATGTGCGGCATCGCCGGTCTCTTCAGCCCCCGCCAGCCGCCCCGGCGCGAGGAACTCGCCGCCATGGCGCGCGCCCTGCACCACCGCGGCCCCGACGGCCAGGGCGTGTGGCACGACGGGCCGATCGGCCTGGCGCACGCGCGCCTGGCCATCATCGATCTTGACGGCGGCGCCCAGCCCATGGCCAGCGCGGACGGCCGGGTGCAACTGGTCTTCAACGGCGAAATCTTCAACTACATCGAACTGCGCGCCGAGCTGCGCGCCTTGGGCCGGCGCTTCCGCACCGACTCCGACACCGAGGTGCTGCTGCAGGCCTACCAGGCCTGGGGCGATGGCTTCCTGTCGCGCCTGAACGGCCAGTTCGCCATCGGCCTGTGGGACGCCGCGCGCCAGCGCCTGCTGCTGGCGCGCGACGGCGTGGGCATCCGCCCGCTGTTCTGGACGCGGATGGGCGAACGCCTGGCCTTCGCCTCCGAGGCCAAGGCCCTGTTCGCCCTGCCCGCCGTGCCGCGCGCGCTCGACCCGGCCGGCCTCGCCTCCAGCCTGGGCTGGTGGGCGCCACTGGCGCCGCACACGGCATTCGAAGGCATCCACTGCCTGCCGCCGGGCCACCGCCTGGTGGTGGACGCGGCCGGTGAGCGCCTCAGCCGCTGGTGGGACTGGGACTTCCCCGACAGCGACCCCTTCGCCCCCGTGGACGAGGACGCGCTGGCCGACCAGCTGCACGCCCTGCTGGTGGACGCCGTGCGACTGCAGCTGCGCGCCGACGTGCCCGTGGGCGCCTACCTCAGCGGCGGGCTGGACTCGTCCATCCTCACCACCATCATCCGCCGCCACACCGACACACCGCTGCGTTGCTTCTCGCTCACCTTCGACGAGGCCGAGTACGACGAGAGCGAGCACCAGCGCCTGATGGTGCGTCACCTGGACACGCGGCACAGCGCCATCGGCTGCGGCCGGGCGGACATCGCCGCCGCTTTCGCGCGCAGCGTGTGGCACGCCGAGACCCCGCTGGTGCGCACCGCCCCCGCCCCCATGCTGCGCCTGGCCGACAGCGTGCGCGCGGCCGGCTACAAGGTGGTGCTCACCGGCGAAGGCGCGGACGAGGTGTTCGGCGGCTACGACCTGTTCAAGGAAGCCAAGATCCGCCGCTTCGTTGCGCGACTGCCCGGCTCGGCGCGGCGCGCGCGCGCGGTGGAGCGGCTCTACCCCTGGATGGCGCGCTCGCCCGGCGGCGCCAACAACGTCCTCGCGCAGCGCTTCTTCACCGACAGCCGCGTGCCCGACGGCGACCCCGGCTTCGCCCACCAAACGCGCCTGGCCAGCACGCGCCGCGCCTGGGCCTTCTTCACGCCCGAGTGGCAGCACAGGCTCGCCGCGCACGAGCCCGCCGCGCAATGGCGCGCGCGCGTGCCCGAGGCCTTCGCCCGCTGGCAGCCGCTGGCGCGCGACCAGTACACCGAGGCGCACACGCTCATGAGCGGCTACCTGCTGGCCGCGCAGGGCGACCGCATGGCCATGGCGGCGTCCATCGAAGGCCGCTACCCCTTCTTGGACCCGCGCGTGATCGCCTTCGCCGCCGCCCTGCCGCCGCGCCTGAAAATGCGCGGCCTGCGCGAGAAGCTGCTGCTGCGCCAGGCCTTCGCGCGCGAGCTGCCACCCGCCATCGGCCAACGCACCAAGCAGCCCTACCGCTCGCCCGACAGCGCCAGCTTCTTCGACAACGGCCAGCCCCTGCCCTGGGTGCGCGAGCTGCTGAGCGAGGACAGCCTGCGCGAGGCCGGGCTGTTCGACGCCCCCGCCGTCGCGCGGCTCAGCGCCAAGTGCGCGGCCGGCCGCGCCATCGGCTTCGCCGACAACATGGCCTTCGTGGGTGTGCTGTCCACCCAACTGCTGCACCGGCAGTTCGTGCGCGCCGAGGCACCGGCGATGGAGCCGTCATGAGCATGGGCCCGTTTGTGCACAGCGCCTTCGAGGCGCGCGGCCGCGAACAGCCGGGCAAGACCGCCGTGGTGGTGGGCGAGCGGCGCCTGAGCTACGGCGAACTCGCGGCCATGGCCCAGGGCATCGCCGAGGCCTTGCAGATGGAGGGCCTGCGGCGCGGTGATCGCGTGGTGCTGCTGCTGGACAGCGGCGCCGAGTACGTGGCCGCCCTGCACGCGGTGTGGCGCCTGGGCGCGGTGGCGGTGCCGCTGGGCCCGCAGACCAAGGCGGCCAAGCTCGCCCACGTGCTGGCCGACACCGGCGCGCGCGCCCTGCTCACGCAGGCCACGCTGGCCACCGTGTGGACCGCCGCGCTCGCGCAGGCGCCCGGCACGCTGGTGTGGGCCCATGGCCCGGTACCCGCGGCCACGGCCACCCAGCCCTGGCCCCGGCCCGCCCCCATCCCCGCGCCCCTCGCCGGCCCCACCAGCCCTGGCGAGCTGGCCACCCTGATCTACACCTCAGGCACCACCGGGCAGCCCAAGGGCGTGATG
Source organism: Hydrogenophaga sp. 70-12 (assembly GCF_001897365.1). NCBI lineage: Bacteria > Pseudomonadati > Pseudomonadota > Betaproteobacteria > Burkholderiales > Comamonadaceae > Hydrogenophaga > Hydrogenophaga sp. 70-12. The sequence continues at coordinate 1,643 of NZ_MKSS01000149.1, read as the reverse complement.
CTCAGCCACGCCAACATGCTCGCGGCCTGGCGCGCGGTGCAAACCTACCTGCAGCTGCGGCCCGACGACGTCATCGGCCTGGCGCTGCCGCCCAGCTTCAGCTACGGCCTGTACCACGTGGTGATGGGACTGGGGCTGGGCGCCACGCTGGTGCTGGAAAACAGCGCCGCCTTTCCCGCCAGGCTGCTGGAGCGCCTCGCGGCCGAGCGCGTGAGCGTTTTCCCTGGCGTGCCCATGCTGTGGGCCAGCCTGCTGGCGCTGGACCTGGGCGCGCACGACCTGTCCGCCCTGCGCCTCATCACCAACGCCGCCGCCGCCTTGCCGGCCGCGCACACCGCGCAGCTGCGCCAGCGCCTGCCCCGGGCGCGCCTGCTGCTCATGTATGGGCTGACCGAGTGCATGCGCGCGAGCTACCTGCCGCACGACGAGGTGGACATCCGTCCCGACAGCGTGGGCCGCGGCCTGCCCTTCCAGGCCCACTGGCTGATCGACGAGCATGGCCAGCGCCTGCCCGACGGCGGCCTCGGCGCCACCGGCGAGCTGGTGGTGAGCGGCCCGCACGTGAGCCCCGGCTACTGGAACGCGCCGCCCGGCCAGACCGGCCGCATCACCCCGGGCCCACGCCCCGGCGAACACACCCTGCGCACCGGCGACGTCTTCCGCTGCGACGCGCACGGCTGGCTCTACTGCGTGGGCCGTACCGACGACATGTTCAAGTCGCGCGGCGAGAAGGTCTACCCGCTGGAAGTGGAGCACGCCATCTGCGAGCTGCCCGGCGTGCTGGAGGCCGCCGTCGCCCCCATGCCCGACGAACGCCTGGGCCTGGCCGTGAAGGCCCACGTGCGGCTGCAACCCGGCGCCACGCTGAGCGAGCGCGAGGTCATCCGCCACTGCCAGGCCCGCCTGGAAAGCTGGATGGCGCCCAAGGCCGTGGCCTTCGTCGACCAGCTGCCCCAGACCGAGTCCGGCAAGCTGCGCCGGCGCGACCTGGCCTGAGCCCTTTTCCTTGACTCCCCAACGAGCACACCACCATGAGCACCATCAAAGCCGAGGTCCGGCGCTACATCGAAGAGAACCTGCTGCTGGGCGCGGGCGCCGTCTCGCCGGGCGACGACGAGTCCTTCCTGGAGCACCAGGTGCTCGACTCCACGGGCTTCCTCGAACTCGTGGCGCACCTGGAGGCGACCTATGGCATCACGATCGGCGACGAGGAAATGGTGCCGGAGAACCTCGATTCGCTGAACGCGATCGAGGCATTCGTGCGCAGCAAGCAGGAGGCCGCGGCATGAGCGCCGCACCGCTGGGCCCGCACAGCCTGCAACTCGACTGCGCGGCCGAACTCGCGCGCATCGGCGAATGGATTCCACGCGTGCTGACGCAGAAGCTGCGCCGCCGCGGCCTGGTGGTGGCCATCAGTGGCGGCATCGACAGCTCGGTCTGCGCCGCGCTGAGCGTGCGCGCCGTGGGCGCGGACAAGGTCTTTGGCCTGTTGCTGCCCGAGCGCGACTCCAGCGGCTTCAGCAGCGAGCGCGGCCGCTTGCTGGCCGAGCACCTGGGCATTCGGTACCAGGTGCACGACATCGCGCCCGCGCTGGAGGCCCTGGGCTGCTACCAGCAGCGCGACGAGGCCATCCGCCGCGTGG
>NZ_MKSS01000148.1:16504-23682 GCF_001897365.1 Hydrogenophaga sp. 70-12 | reverse complement strand
TGAAGTCGGCCTCGCGCAGGCCGGCGCTCCAGGTGCCGCTGTGCAGGGTGTTGAAGCGGGGCCGCTGCGCGCTCAGGAAGGCCAGTGGCAGTTCGGGCGCCAGGCGCTGGGCGATCTTGAGCAGGCCCCAGTCGAAGCTCTGCAGGCTGGTGCGCGAGGCCATGCCCTCGGACCGGACCACCTCGAGCACGGCGCGCACGAAGGCCTCGGGCTCGGGCGACTCCTGCGCGCGCTCGGGGTGGCGCTTGAGCTCGATGTTGAAGCGCGCGTGGTCGGCGCGCAGGCGCTTGACCCGCTCGAACACGGCGGCCAGCGTGGGGATGCGCTCGCCGTCCACTCCCTGCTGCTGCGCGAAATCGCGCGCGTAGCGGCTCGCGGGGTTGATGCGGCCAACGTCGAGCTCGCCGATCTGCGCCAGCGTGAGCTGGTGGAACGGTTGGCCGCGCGACTGCAGCCAGCGCCCCGAGGCGTCGCGGGTGATGTCGGGGTTGGCCGCGGTGTCGTGCGAGACGATGGGCACGCCCTCGGCGCTCAGCACCACGTCCAGCTCCAGCGTGCTCACGCCGATGGCGAGCGCGCGCTCGAAGCCGCTGAGCGTGTTTTCGGGCGCGAGGGCGCGCGCCCCGCGGTGGCCCTGCAGGTCGAAGGCCAGGGCGGCGCCCGCGCACCACATCGACAGGCCCAGGGCGGTGGTGCAACTCCAGCGCAGCCAGGTCAGGCGCCGGGCGGCGGGTGGGGCGGGCAGCTGCATGGCGGTCTCCTTGCCGGGCCCGCTCGGTGCGGGCCTCTGATCGGGCGCATTCTCCCAGCGCGCGATGACCGCCTCAAGTCAATGCCCGAGGATCTTGGACAGGAAGTCCTTGCTGCGCTCGTTCTGCGGGTTGTTGAAGAACGCCTCGGGGGTGTTCTGTTCGACGATCTGGCCCTGGTCCATGAAGATCACGCGGTCGGCCACGGCCTTGGCGAAGCCCATCTCGTGCGTCACGCACAGCATGGTGATGCCCATGTTGGCGAGCTCGATCATCACGTCCAGCACTTCCTTGATCATCTCCGGGTCGAGCGCGGAGGTGGGCTCGTCGAACAGCATGATCTTGGGCGTGAGGCACAGCGCGCGCGCGATGGCCACGCGCTGCTGCTGGCCGCCCGACAGCTGCAGCGGGTACTTGCCGGCCTGCTCGGCGATGCGCACGCGCTTCAACTGCTGCATGGCGCGTTCCTCGGCCTCCTTTTTGGGCAGCTTGCCCACCCACATGGGCGAGAGCGTGAGGTTCTCCAGCACCGTGAGGTGGGGGAACAGGTTGAACTGCTGGAAGACCATGCCCACGTTCTTGCGCACCTGGTCGATGGCCTTGATGTCGTCCCGCAGTTCGACGCCGTCGACCTCGATGACGCCCTGCTGGTGTTCCTCCAGGCGATTGATGCAGCGGATCAGCGTGGACTTGCCCGAGCCCGACGGGCCGCAGATCACGATGCGCTCGCCCTTGGCGACGGACAGGTCGATGTCGCGCAGCACGTGGAAGTCGTTGCCGTACCACTTGTTGACCTTGTCGAAGCGGATGATGGCGGGGGATTGTTCTGGCATGTTGTGCTTTCAGCGCGCCTTGCTGGCGGCAAGCTGCTTTTCGACCCACAGGCTGTAGCGCGACATGGCGAAGCAGCCGGAGAAATAGATGAGCGTGATGAAGAAATAGGCCTCGAGCTTGAACGGGCGCCACTGCACGTCGGAGTTCAGGGCCAGCGCGAGCGCGCCGGTGAGCTCGTAGAGCGAGACGATGGTCACCAGCGAGGTGTCCTTGAACAGCGAGATGAAGGTGTTCATGATGCTGGGGACCACCATGGACAGGGCCTGCGGCAGCACGATGAGCCGCTGCGCCTGCCAGTAGCCCAGGCCCAGCGAGTCGGCCGCCTCGAACTGGCCCTTGGGCACGGCCTGCAGGCCCCCGCGCACGGTTTCGGCCATGTAGGCCGCGATGAACAGCGTCAGGCCCGCGACCACGCGCACCAGCACGTCCACCGTGACGCCCTGGGGCACGAACAGCGGGAACATGAACGAGGCCATGAACAGCACCGAGATCAGCGGCACGCCGCGCACCAGTTCGACATAGAGCACGCTGATGGTGCGGATGGCGGGCAGCCTGGCGCGCCGGCCCAGGGCCACCAGCACCGCGAGCGGGAACGCCAGGAACAGCGACAGCACGGCCAGCATGAGCGTGAGCGGCAGGCCGCCCCAGAGCTCGGTGCGCACCTTGGACAGGCCCGGCACGCCGCCGCCCATGAGCACGAAGAAGCCGGCCAGGGAGGCGACCCAGATCAGCGCCAGCCAGCGCGTCCAGAAGACGCGCATGCAACTGACCACGACCGTGGCCACCATCAGCAGCGTGGCCACGAGCGGGCGCCACTGCTCGTCGTAGGGGTAGCGGCCGAACAGGATGACGCGGTACTTCTCGGCGATGACGCCCCAGCAGGCGCCGACGCCGCGCGCGGCCTGGCAGGCGTTGGGATCGGGCTGGAACACGGCGCCGGCAATCACCCATTGCCAGAGCCTGGGCAGCGCCCACACCAGCACCGCGCCGATGATCAGCGTGAACAGACTGGATCTCCAGTCGGCGAAGAGGTTGCGGCGCGCCCACACCAGGGGGCCGGACTGGCGCACCGGCGAGGGCCGGGGCGCGATGGGTTGGAACTGCGTGCCCATGGCGATCAACGCTCCTTGATCGCCATGCGGCGGTTGTACCAGTTCATCAGCAGCGAGGTGGTGAGCGAGGTGCTGAGGTAGACCAGCATGATGATGGCGATGCACTCCACCGCGCGGCCGCTCTGGTTGATGGTGGTGTTGGCGATGGAGACCACGTCGGGGTAGCCCACCACCACCGCGAGCGAGGAGTTCTTGGTGAGGTTGAGGTACTGGTTGGTCAGCGGCGGAATGATCACGCGCATGGCCTGGGGCAGCACCACGAGTTTCATCTTCTGCCGCGGGTTCAGGCCCAGCGCGGAGGCGGCCTCATCCTGGCCGCGGCTCACCGACTGGATGCCGCCGCGCACCACCTCGGCCACGAAAGCCGCGGTGTAGGTGGTCAGGCCGATGAGCAGCGCGAGGAACTCGGGCGTGAGGGACAGGCCGCCGTCGACCATGAAGGGCAGCTGCTCGGGCACGCTCCACTCGCGCGGCATGCCGGCCACCACCCAGCCCAACACGGCGCACACCAGCAGCAGGGCCAGCGGCACCCAGAGGCGGTCGCCGTCCTGGCCGGTGGCCTCGAAGCGCCGCTGCACGCGCCGGCGCCACAGCACGCCGGCCACCGCGCCCACGGCCAGGCCGGCGATCACCGCGCCCACGCCGGCCGTGGGCCAGGGGACCGACAGGCCGCCCTTGCTGAGGAAGACGAGGCCGGCCAGCGACATGGCCTCGTTCGAGGCGGGCAACAGCTCGATGAAGACCAGGTACCACATCAGCAACTGCAGCAGCAGCGGCACATTGCGGAAGAGCTCGACATAGCCGTAGCACAGGCCGCGCACCAGGGCATTGCGCGAGAACCGCCCCACGCCCAGGGCCACGCCGAGCAGGGTGGTGAAGACGATGCCCGCCAGGGCCACCTTGACGGTGTTGAGCACGCCGACCCAGATGGCCTTGCCATAGCTCTGGCTCGGGTCGTACCGGATGAGGGTTTCGCCGATGTCGAAACCGGCGCTGGCGCCCAGGAAGTCAAAGCCGCTCTGGATGCCGCGCGCCTGCATGTTGGCCTGGGTGTTGTGCGCCAGGTACCACAGGCCCAGGCCCAGCAGGGCCAGGGCGAGCAACTGGTACAGCACGCCGCGCGTGGCCCGGCTGTTGAGCGACCAGCGCCGGGACGGGGGTGGGGGGGATGCGGGGGTGGTCAACGGTGACCTCGCGACGAAGAAATGACAGGAACGAAGAACGCCCGCAGCGACGGGCATCGCTGCGGGCCGCACCAAGGCCGGGCCGCGGTGGCGGCCCGGCGTGGTTCAGCGGATCGGGGGGGCGTACAGCACCCCGCCTTTGGTCCAGAGGTTGTTGATGCCGCGCGGCAGGCCGATGGCGGTCTTGGGGCCAACGTGGTGCTCGAACTGCTCGCCGTAGTTGCCCACGGCCTTGATGGCGCGGTAGGCCCATTCCTTGTCCAGGCCCAGCAGCTTGCCGGTGTCCTCGTTGCCCATGCCGAGCAGGCGCATCACGGAGGGGTTGGTGCTGGATTTTTTGAGCTCGTCGGCGTTGGCCTGGGTGATGCCGTACTCCTCGGCCTCGATGAGCGCGAAGCCCACCCACTTGACGATGGCGGCGAAGTCGTCGTCGCCACGGCGCACGGCCGGGCCCAGGGGCTCCTTGGAAATCAGCTCGGGCAGGATCACGTGGTCATCGGGCTTGGCCATGTCCTTGGCGCGCGAGGAGGCCAGGCCCGAGGAATCGGTGGTGTAGGCCTGGCAGCGGCCGGACGAGTAGGCGGCGAGAGCGGCCTCGAGCTTTTCGAACACCACGGGCTTGATGCCCAGGTTGTTGGCGCGCGAGTAGTCGGTGAGGTTGAGTTCGGTGGTGGTGCCCGACTGCACGCAGACCGTGGCGCCCTTGAGCTGCTTGGCGCTCTTGACGTTGAGCTTCTTGGGCACCATGAAGCCCTGGCCGTCGTAGAAGTTGACGCCGACGAAGGTGAGGCCCAGGGAGGCGTCGCGCGTGAGCGTCCAGGTGGTGTTGCGGGCCAGCAGGTCGATCTCGCCGGACTGCAGGGCGGTGAAGCGCTGCTGCGCCGTCAGCGGCACGTAGCGCACCTTGTCGGGGTTGCCCAGGATGGCGGCGGCGACCGAGCGGCACACGTCCACGTCCATGCCGCTCCACTTGCCCTGGCTGTCGGCCGCCGAGAAGCCGGGCAGGCCGGTGTTGACGCCGCAGTTGAGTTCGCCGCGCTTCTTGACCGCGTCGAGGTCCTTGCCCGCGTGCGCCGGCAGGGCGAGCAGCGCGGCCGTGGTGCCCAGGGTCAGGGCGGTCAGCTTCAGGGCCTTGAGATTCATCGGGTACTCCGTAGTCAGTGTCAGTTGTCGAACACGAACGGACAGGCACCTGTTCGGTGCCCAGCCGCAAGCGGGCCAATGTAGACCCCGCCTTTTCCACCGGGGATCGGGGTTTACGTGGGAGTGCCATGCCGATGCTTTATTGAACAATCCGCACGACTGCGCCCCCGGAGGGCAACGCAGAATTCGTGCCACGACAGACGACCATCGGAGACCCGCGGAGATGAGCCCTCAGGATCCACCGGCGCGGGCGCACCACCGCGTCTGGCCCCGCCGTTTGCCCTACGCCATTCGGACACCCCGAACCTCCCTGTGGGACAACCTCGTGGTGAGCGCGCGGCGCTACCCGGACAAGCCCGCCCTGGTCTTCTTCGATCTCAGCACCTCCTACGCCGAGCTGCTGGCCCAGGCCGAACGCCTGGCCGCGCACCTGCGCGCGCAAGGCGTGCGCGACGGCGACCGCGTGCTGCTGTTCATGCAGAACTGCCCGCAGTGGGTCGTGGCCTGCTACGCGGTGCTGCGCGCCAATGCCGTGGTGGTGCCGGTCAACCCCATGAACAAGGCCGACGAGCTCAGGCACTACATCACCGATCCCGACGCGCGCGTGGCGCTCTGCGCGGCCGATCTCGCCGGCGAACTGCTCAAGGCCGACGCCGCGCTGCCCGAGGCGCAGCGGCTGCGCCACCTGGTGGTGACGCACTACGCCGACGTCATCGGCCCGGCGGCGGATGTGCCGCCCGCCTGGCAGGCCTGGCTGGGCGCGCGCCACGAACGTCCCGCGCTGGCGGGCGGCAGCGTGGCCACCTGGGCCGAGGCGCTGTCCAGCACCGCGCCGCTGCCCGAGCACAACCGCGGCCCCGACGACCTGGCCGTGCTGCCCTACACCAGCGGCACCACCGGCCTGCCCAAGGGCTGCATGCACCCGCACCGCACGCTCATGCACAACGCGGTCGCCGGCGCCCTGTGGGGCAACAGCACGGCGGAGGCCGTGTCGCTGCTGGTGGTGCCGCTGTTCCACATCACCGGCATGGTGTCGGGCATGCACACGGCGATCTACGGCGGCGCCACCATCGTGCTCATGCCGCGCTGGGACCGCGAGCTGGCGGGGCGGCTGATCTCGCGCTGGCGCGTCACGCACTGGACCAACATCCCGACCATGGTGATCGACCTGCTCGCCAGCCCCAGCTTCGAGCGCTACGACCTGTCCAGCCTGGTCTACATCGGCGGCGGCGGCGCGGCCATGCCGCAGGCCGTGGCGCAGCGGCTGCTGGAGCTGTTCGGCCTGCGCTACGCGGAAGGCTACGGGCTCACCGAAACCGCCGCGCCCTCGCACAGCAACCCGCCGGACGACCCCAAGCAGCAGTGCCTGGGCATTCCCTTCATGAGCTGCGACGCCCGCGTGGTCGACCCCGACACCTTGCGCGAACTGCCGGTGGGCGAGGCCGGCGAGATCGTGATCCATGGCCCCATGGTGTTCGACGGCTACTGGAAGCGCCCCGAGGCCACGGCCGCGGCGTTCATCGACATCGAGGGCAAGCGCTTCTTCCGCTCGGGCGACCTGGGCCGCATCGACGAGGACGGCTACTTCTTCCTCACCGACCGCCTCAAACGCATGATCAACGCCAGTGGCTTCAAGGTCTGGCCGGCCGAGGTCGAAGCGCTGATGTTCAAACACCCCGCCATCGCCGAGGCCTGCGTCATCGCCACGCGCGACGCCTACCGCGGCGAAAGCGTGAAGGCCGTGGTGGTGCTGCGCGCCGACGCCCAGGGCAAGACCAGCGAGGCCGACATCCTGGCCTGGTGCCGGGAGCACATGGCCGCCTACAAGTGCCCGCGCGAGGTGGCGTTCGCCGACGCCCTGCCCAAGAGCGGCAGCGGCAAGGTGATGTGGCGCTGGCTGCAGGAGCGCGAGCTCGAGCGCACCGAACCCGCCCGGGCACAATGAGCGGCATGCCGTCCCTCACCGACGCCTTTCGCCGCGTGTGGCAGCCGCGCAAGGGCCTGTTCTGGCTCATGCTGGGTTTTCAGGCGCTGTCCAGCGCCCTGGTGCTGTTCATCCAGATCCACGAGCCGCCGGCTGGCCTGCGCCTCATGCTCGGGCTGCTGGCGCTGACGAACACGCTCCTCTCATGGTGGCTGCTCGCGCGCCTGTGGCG
>NZ_MKSS01000148.1:0-16481 GCF_001897365.1 Hydrogenophaga sp. 70-12 | reverse complement strand
GGCGGCGCCGCCCGCCGTTGTGCCCACAACCACAGACAGAAATCGCACCCGCCCAGGCATGAAGCAGTTCCTCTCGACGCTCTTCGACACCGTTGCCCAGCGGCTGCAGGGCGAGAACCGCCACGACGACGACCCTTACCGCCTGGCGCGCGTGCGCAAGGCCATGCTGGCGTTGGTCGGCGAAGACGGCGGATGGGAGGCCGAGCAGCTGCGCCACCGCCTGCTGGTGGCCGAATCGGCCCGCGCCCTGTGGTTCATGCGCCCCGACCTCCTGCAGTGGCTGTGCCGCGGCCTGGAAGAGCGGGCCGCCATGGACCGCGTCATGAAGCTGCAGCCCCTGTTCGAAGGCCTGGTGGAGCCGGCCCTGCTGGGCGCGGCGGCCGGCCGGCGCGAGCGCCGCCGGCCCCACCACGGTGCCTGACTAGGGCGCCCGCGCGGTCGCTTCATCCGGCGCCACCGTGGCGCGGTAGGCGTGCCAGCTGGCGTGCCCGATCACCGGGCCGCTCACCAGCAGGCCCAGGAACCAGGGCAGCATCGACAGCGCCACGGTGGCACTGATCAGCAGGCCCCAGAACAGCATCACGCCCGGGTTCTGCAGGCAGGCGCGGATGCTGGTGAGGCCGGCCGAGATGGCGTCGGTGCCGCGGTCCAGGATCATGGGGATGCTCACCACGCTGGTGACGAAAATCAGCCCGGCGAACAGGGCCCCCACCAGCGTCCAGGTGATGAGGAACTCGAGGTGCTGCCCGCGCAGCATCTGGCCGAGGAGGTGCTGCGTGTCCGGCAAGGTGGTGAAGCTGACCGCGAACACCACCAGCGAGGCGCGGCCCCAGAGCATCTCCAGCACCAGCAGCACGCCGGCGAACAGGGCCATGGTGCCCTTGGTGGGCAGCCAGGCGCGCAGCGAGCGGCCCAGCGAGGGCGGCTCGCCGCGCTGCAGCGCGCGGCTCGCGTCGTACAGGCCCAGGCACAGGAAGGGCCCCATCAGCAGGAAGCCCGCCGACAGCGCCAGCACGTAGGCCGGCGCGGCGCGGAACACGGCCAGCAGCGCGTGCCCCATGGCGAAGAAGCAGGCGCCGTAGAAGAGGCCGATGCCGGGGCAGCGCAGGAAGTCGGCCCAGCCGGCGCGCAGCCAGCGCAGCGGGTCGGCGGGGCGCAGGTCGGCGATGGGCAGCTCGAACACCGAGGGCTCGCGCGGCGCGTCGCTGGGCGGGGGCGCCTCGGGCGGGGTGGGGTCGGCGGTGGCGGTCATGGCGGCATTGGGCCATCGGCGCCGGTATTCCCCGATGCGGGCTTACCCTTGGCGACCCGGCGTATGCTCGCGGCTCCCTTTGCCGCAGCCAACCGCAGCCGATGAGCGCCGCCGAGTTCTCCCCTCCCTACCTCTCCCCCAACGCCATCGACACCGCCCTGCGCGAGCGCGGCGTGGGCCTGCTCAGCGGCGAGGACAGCGCCGCCTGGATCGGCGTGCCGCTGGCCGATCTGCGCGCGCTGGAGCCGCATTGGGACCGGCTGGCCCCCGACGCCTACCTGAAGGACGGCGGCCGCTACCGCCAGCGCCGCCACAGCTGCTTCGTGGTGGACGGCGAGCGCGTGGCGCTGGAGCCGCACCGCGCGCACTGGCAACCGGTGGAATACAACGCCCTGCACGGCGGCATGCAGCGCTGGTTCGAGCCCATGGAGGCCGCGATGGCGAACGCGCCCGCCTGGTCGCTGCTGCTGCGGCGCCTGGCGGCGGCGGCCAGCGCCTTGCGTGGGGAGCGGCCCTGGTATGTGGAGGCGCACCCCTTCCGCATCGACACCACCGACGGCATCGGCCGGCCCACGCCCGAGGGGGCGCACCGCGACGGCGTGGACCTGGTGGCGGTGTTCCTGGTGCGACGCCACGCCATCAAGGGCGGCGAAAGCCGGGTGTTCGAGGCCAACGGCCCCAGCGGCCAGCGCTTCACCCTGCGCGACCCCTGGTCGCTGCTGCTGCTGGACGATCAGCGCGTGATCCACGAAAGCACGCCCATCCAGCCCGACCCGGCGGACGGCCACGGCTGGCGCGACACGCTGGTGGTGACGCTGCGGGCGGGCGGTTTTCAGGGCGACTGAGCGCGGCGCGTCCCGTCATGGTCGGTGGCCCCATCGGGCGCTTGACGGCCTGGGCGCGCCGGCTCAAGGCCGACGCCATGACCCTGTGGTTCGCGCGCCGCCACCCCGGCACGCCGTCCGCCGCACTCAGGTCGCGGTCCGGCCGGCCGGGGTCAGGGCGGCGAGTCGGTGATGCTGCGGTCCGCGCAGGCCTGTTGATAGGCCCGGTTGATTTCCTGGGCCTTGGCTTCGGCAATGGCGATGAACTCAGGGCCCAGCCCTGCGACCTTGTCGGGGTGGTACTTGCGGATCTTGCGCTTGTAGGCGGCCTTGATGTCGCCGGCCGGGGCCGTCGGACTGACCTCTAGCACCTGGTACCAGGGCGCCGCGGGCGTGTCGCGGGGGGGAGCGTGGGCGCCACCGTCGTCACCCCCGCGCTCGCCGCCGCGGGCAAAGCCCTGGTTCCCGGCGCCGTCGGCCGCTTGCGCGTCGCCGCGAAACCAGGAGGTTTGATCGGCCCCGTCCCGGGTGGGGGGCGCGGGTGCCGCCTGCTGCGGGCCCGCGCCCTTGCCCGTGCCATCCGACAGCTTGTCCATGAAGTGGCGCACCACCAGGAAGCCGGTGCCGGCCGCCAGGGCGAGAAAGAACCACTCCTGAGTGCTCAGGTCGTCAAACATGCCTCGGCCCTTGAGATCCATTGTTGGGTGCTGCTGAGCGCTGGCGCGGCGGCACAGGTGTCGTCCACTTCATGGCCCTGCGTCATGCCCAGCCATTGCAGCCTTTCGCGCAGGCGAATGGCCAGCAGTTCGCGCTCGCCTTCGTCGTCCGTGCGCTTGAGCGTCCGCAGGCCCAGGCCCAAAGCGGAAATGGCGATGCGCTTCTTGTGCACCGCGCGCTTGCCCATGTTCATCAGATAGGCCGGCACGAAGATGGCCTCGACGCAGAGCACGAAGGTGTCGTACCCGCTTAGGCCGAGCCGGTGGCGCAGGGCGACCAGCGCGGCCGTGTTCAGCGTCCACATCAGCAGATGCACCACCACGAAACCGAGCAACACCAGCGTGAACGGCAGGTGGAACGACACCGCGGCCAGGCAGGCGGTGATGAGCATGTAGAAGTAGCCCAGCGCGCTCAGGCCATTGAGCGAGGCCAGGGCCGAGCGCACCAGCGAACGGCCCTGGCGCCACTGCCGCGGCTCGACGTCGCCGAAGCAGCGGGTGGTGATCAGCGCCCGGTCGAACAGGTTCAGAGGATTGAGCAGCACGACCTCGCGGCGCGCTGCGGTCAGCCGCGCGCTGGCGTCGTACCGGAAGGCCCCCCGGCGCCCGAAGCGCAGCAGCTCGCAGCCCGCCGGCACGAAGACCAGGTTGTCGGCCAGCAGAAAGCCGGCCACGACGAGCCAGAACAGGGCGATTTCGTGGGGCACGGGCGGCGGGCTCAGGACTTCTTGCTGCGGCCCAGGAAGCGCTTGATGCCAGCCCACAGCGCGGCCAGCCCGCCCAGCACGGCAATGCCGAGCGCTTTGAGCCCGCCCTTGCTGGTGGCCACGGCGGCCGCGCCGCCCAGGACCAGCGCGCCCAGGCCGTAGGCCGCCACCTTGTCGCCCTGCTTCCAGTCGCTGTACTTCTCGCCGGAGACGTAGTTGAAGCCGCCCAGGGCCGTCTTGAAATCGGCGAGGTCGCGCTCCACGGTGTCGGGCGAGGTCACCAGCACCACGTTGGTGTAGCCGCTGCGGCCCAGCACCTTGGTGCTGACGTTGGCGTGCATCTGCTGGGTGCTCTCGTCGCGCAGCAGCGTGCCCCATTCGAGACGCTTGTTCTGGGCGTCGTAGCGCGGCGCGATCGCCCAGCCGGTGAGCGTGAGCACCGGGTAGCCCTGCTTGCGGCGCTCCTCGGACTCGCGGCCGTTGTTGTCCTTGAGTTGCTTCAACAGCGCGTCGGCGTCGATCGTCTCGTCGTCCTTGACGTAGCCCTCGGGGGCGAAGTTCAGGATGGCGAACCAGTCGGTCTGCGTGCTGGCCACCGTGTACGCCCCGCGCTGGGGCGGGTTGCCGTTGAGCTGGAGGAAGGTGTCGGTGTCGGCCGGGTTGAGGAAGGTGTACTTCTCGTTCGCGGCGAAGGTGGCCTTGCCGGCGATGTCGCCGACCTGCCCCGGCGTGTACCAGGACAGCGAGGCCAGCTTTCGCTGCATCTCCGCCTGGGCGGCGTCCTTGTCCTGCGCTTGCGCCAGTGTGAGCGCGCCGGCCGCCAGTGCCAGGGCGCTGCCCAGCGCCAAGCGGACCAGGGCCGAGTGGTATCGGTTTGTCATGGGTATCCCCTCCCTTGAGGAATGTGCTGTTATGGGCGGCGGGTTATCCGCCGAAGGCGCCGACGCCGTCAAGGCGCGAACGATCGGCGCGCTCTCAAACCCCCCCGGTGGGGTGCGTCGGGTCGACCCACAGCACCGTCTGTGGCTTCTCCACCGGTTCGATGTCGAGGTTGACCGCTACCGCCTGGCCGTCGCTGCGGCACAGCACGCACTCCAGCACCTCGGTGGGGCTGGCGTTGATTTCCTGGTGCGGCACGTAGGGCGGCACGTAGATGAAGTCGCCCGGGCCGGCCTCGGCCGTGAACTCCAGGTGCTCGCCCCAGCGCATGCGCGCCCGGCCCTTGACGACGTAGATCACGCTTTCCAGGTGCCCGTGGTGGTGGGCACCGGTCTTGGCGTCGGGGTGGATGGTGACGGTGCCGGCCCAGAGCTTCTGCGCGCCCACGCGCGCGAAGTTGATCGCGGCCTTGCGGTCCATGCCCGGGGTGGAGGGCACATTGCCGTCGAGCTGGTTGCCCGGGATCACGCGCACGCCGTCGTGCTTCCAGCGGGCGCCCTCGGGCGGGTGGCCGTGGTCGTGCGGGTGGTCGTGGTCATGGGAATGGTCGTGCGGGTGATCGTGGGCCATGGCGCGCTCCTCGGGGGACAAGACACCAGTGTGCCAGCGCGTGCGGCCCGTTGACCCGACAATTGCGGGTTTTCCCGCACCCGGAGAGCCGCCTTGCCTTTGCCCACCCCCGCTCCGCGCACGCCCATGCACACCCGCCGCGTCACCTACCAGGGCTTTCGCCGCGACGATGGCCTATGGGACATCGAAGGCGAGCTGCACGACAGCAAGCCCTTCGACTTCGAGATCCGCGGCGAGGGCCACTGGGCGGCCGACGAGCCCATCCACCACATGCGCATCCGCGTGACCTATGGCGAAGACATGGTGATCCGCGACATCGCCGTCGCCATGGACGCCTTCCCGCACGGCCCTTGCCCGAGCATCCTGCCCAACATGCGGCGCATGGTGGGCGAGGTGCTGGGCAAGGGCTGGCGCCAGACCATCCAGCGCCACCTGGGCCACACCGACGGCTGCACCCACCTGCGCGAGCTGCTCTACAACCTGGCGACGGCGGCCATGCAGACCCGCGCCGGCTCGTTCGCGCCGCCCGGCGACGGCCGCCCGCCCGCTCACCTGGGCCAGTGCGTGTCCTGGGACTTCGACGGACCGGTGGTGGAGAAGGTCTACCCCATGTTCTTCCGTTGGCGAGCGCAGCCGGTGCCCGCCAAGGGCAGCTGAGACGGATGGACCGGCTCGACGACCTGATGGCGTTTCTGCGCGTGGCCGATGCCGGCGGGTTTTCGGCGGCCGAGCGCAGCACGGGCGTTCCGAAGTCGCGCCTGAGCCGGCGCATCGCCGCGCTGGAGAAGGAGCTGGGCGTGCGCCTGGTGCAGCGCTCGTCGCACGCTTTCCACCTCACCGACGTGGGCGAGCGCGTCCACCGGCACGCCCGCGCGATAGCCGACGAGGCGAACGCCGTGCGGGCCACGGTGAGCGAGGCGCAGGCCGAGCCGAGCGGCCTGATCCGCGTGAGTTCCTCGCTGCTGCAAGGCGAGCTTTTCCTGGCGGGCTGGCTGGCCGAGTTCATGAACCGGTACCCGAAGGTCACGGTGTCGCTGGACCTGTCGAACCACTACGTGGACATGCTGGCCGAGCGCATCGACCTGGCGATCCGGGTGTCGGCGGCGCCGCTGGCGGCGGCGGATCTCGTGGCCCGGCCGATCGGCACCGGGCGCATGGTGCTGGTGGGCCACCGGGCCCTGGTCGAGCGCCACGGCGCGCCGCACTCCATCGCCGAGCTCGGCGGCTATCCGTTGATCGCGCAGGTTCAGGGCGAGACCGTTCGCCCCTGGGTCTTTCGTGGACCCGACGGGCACGAACTGAACTACCAGCCGCAGGCCCGCTTCGTCAGCAACAACCTGCTGGCCTTGCGCGAAGCCCTGTTGGGCGGCGCCGGTGTGGCCCAGATCCCGCGCGAGGCCTGCATCGACGCACTGCGCACCGGCGCCTTGGTTGAACTGCTGCCCGGGCTGGAGCCACCGGCGTCCACGGTGTATGCGATTTACCCCAGCCGGCGCGGGCTGGCTTTCGCGGTGCGCACCCTGATCGACTTTCTGCAAGAGCGATTCCGCGGCGGCGCCTGAAGGCGTTCCATTTCTGGAACCCCGTGTCGCGTTGGGGCGGACTACCCGCGCCGCGGGGCGCTGACTATCGTTGGCTTTCTCTCTCAATCGTGGAAAGGAAGCGAACATGAAGTTGTCTGGAAAAGTCGCCATCGTCACGGGTGGCTCGCGCGGCATCGGCGCGGCCATCGCGCGCCGGCTGGCGACCGACGGCGCACGGCTGGCCTTGATCTACCGCGACAACGGCGCGGCGGCCGCCGCCACGGTGCAGGCCATTCGGGCCAGCGGTGGCGAAGCAGAGGCTTTTCGGGCCGACGTGGCGGATGAGGTGGCGGTCGAGTCGGCCCTGCGCGAGGTGGCGGCCCGTTTCGGGCGCGTCGACGTGTTGGTCAACAACGCCGGCGTCTTTCACAGCGAACCGGTGGGCCGGATCAGCCGCCAGTCCTTTCAGAACCAGTTGCTCACCAACGCCTGGAGCGTGCTGGCCAGCACGCAGGCGGCGCTGGACCACTTTCCCGCTTCGGGTGGTGCCATCGTCAATGTCTCCAGCAGCCTGGCGGTGCGTCCGGAGCCGCAGACCGTCAGCTACTCGGCCAGCAAAGCGACGGTCGACAGCCTGACGCTCGGTTGTGCGATCGAGCTGGGCGCGCGCGGCATCCGCGTCAACGCCGTGGCACCGGCGGTCACGCGCACCGACATGACGGCCGGATTGCCCGCCGACTACCTGGAGGGCGAAACGCGGCTGACCCCGCTCGGTCGACTGGCGGAGCCGCAGGACATCGCCGATGCGGTGGCGTTCCTGTGCTCGGACGACGCGCGCTGGATCACGGGGCGCAGCATCTTGGTGGATGGGGGCCGGGTCTGAGCGGGGCGCCGCCGCCCCGACGGCGCGCCGAAGGGCGCCGGGGTGCTTGACGGCGCGCCGCAACGCGCATGCAATCGCGACTCCCCACACGAGGAGGCGGAGATGGCGAACAAGCGGCGATGGGTGCGCGCGCTCGGGCTGGGCCTGGGCGCGCTGGTTCTGCTGGTGGCGGCGGCGCTGGCCACCGGGCTGTTTCTGGCCGAGCGCCGCATGGCGCGCCAGGTGGACGTGCCGGTGCAGCCGGTGGCCTACCGCACCGACGCGGCCTCGGTCGAACGCGGGCGCTACCTCTTCAGCTCGCGCGGCTGCGTCGACTGCCACGGGGCCAACGGCGCGGGCCGCACCTTCGTGGACGACGGCGGCCTCACCATCGCCGGCCCGAACATCACCACCGGTCCCGGCGGCGTGGTGGGCGCCTACCAGCCGGTGGACTGGGTGCGCAGCATCCGCCACGGCGTGAACCCGACGGGCCGCGCCCTGATGGTGATGCCCAGCGAGGACTACAACCGCTTCACCGACGACGACCTGGCCGCGCTGGTGGCCTACATCCGTTCCTTGCCGCCCGCGAACGGGCGGGGCGCGGTGGTCCGCCTGCCGCTGCCGGTGAAGGCGATGTACGGTTTTGGCCTGATTCCCGACGCCGCCTCGCGCATCGACCACTCACGGCCGCCGCAGCCGCCCGTGCCCGAGGGCGTGACGCTGGCGCACGGCCAGTACGTGGCCAACATGTGCCTGGGCTGCCACGGCGAGGGCCTGCGCGGCGGCAAGATCCCGGGCGGACCGCCCGACTGGCCGCCGGCCGCCGATCTGCGGCCCGGCCCGGGCGGCGCGATGGCGCGCTACCCCGACCCCGAGTCCCTGATCGCGATGTTTCGCAGCGGCAAGCGGCCGGACGGCAGCGCGGTGCAGGTGATGCCCTTCGGCTCGCTGGGCCAGATGAGCGAGACCGATCTGCGGGCCCTGCACCTGTACCTGAAGGCCTTGCCGGGGCGGGGCTGAGGCGCCGCGCCGGTTGCAGGCGGCCGCTTCAGGCGGTGGCGGGGCGCCAGGCCAGGCGCCACAGGCCCCAGGCCCGGCCGACGAAGGCGCCGGTGAACGCGCCGTACAGCGCCGCGACGCCCAGCGCGTACGGCGCGCCGTCCACCAGCCGCGGCGCCATGGCGAGCTCCACGCCCACCCCGTACTTCACCAGGAAGATGCCGACGATCAGCAGCAGCGGCACGGCGCTGCCCGGCAGGCGGTAGGTGCGGTGCACCGGATCGAACCGCGCCGCCGCGCGCCGGCGCGCGAACAGGGCGAAGGCCAGGGCCGCGGCGGCGAGCCAGGCCGCGACCGCGCCGGCCCGGTGCGGCGAGGCGCTCAAGGCCGACCAGGTGCCCAGGACCGAGAAGGCGGTCATGGCCGCGGGTATGAGCGACACCCGGGCCACGCTGGCGGTGCGCTCGCGCAGCTGGCTGGCGCCCAGCGCCAGAAGGCCCGCGAGCAGGCCCCACACCCAGGCGGGCGTGCCGCGCAGGATGGGGCCGATGGCTTCGGGGTGGTTGGCGAGCAGTTGCAGCAGCATGGGCATCTCCGGCGAGGGACAAGGGGTGGGGTCAGCGGTGCCGCACTGTGCGTCGCGCGCCCGGCCGGGGCCACGCCCTTGCGACGAAACGGCGCCGGGGCGCCGCGAATTGCCGTCCCGGCGGAGTGAACGGGATGGGGTCGTTTGCCGCGCTGGCGCGCGGCGCGGTGCGACCGCCGCGCCTCAGCCGGTCACCGCCGCGTACACCAGGCCCCGCATCACCGTCCGGTAATGGATGCGCTGGTTCGGTGCCTGCGCCATGAAGATCGCGAACAGCCCCAGCGCCGGGTCGACGAAGAAGTGCGTGCCGCCGATGCCGCTCCAGTGGTAGGTGCCCACCGAACCGGGCACGCTGGCTTCGCCCAAGGCGGTGCGCACCGCGAAGCCCAGGCCGAAGCCGTGGCCGGGCGGCAGCAGCGGGTTGTCGGCATGGGCCACGCTGGCGCCCAGGTGGTCGGCCGTCATGAAGGCCAGGGTGTGCGGCGACAGCAGGCGATGGCCGTCCAGCGCGCCGCCGTTGAGCAGGCATTGCAGGAAGCGCGCGTAGTCGTGCGCGGTGGACATCAGGCCGCCGCCGCCCATCTCTAGCCGGGGCCGCTCGCGCGGGTCGTGCATGGGCATCTGCACGCCGCCGTCGGGGTCGTGCCCGAAGGCCTCGGCGATGCGGTGGTGGTGTTCGGCGGGCACGTGAAAGCCCGTGTCGCGCATGCCCAGCGGTTGCAGGATGGTCTCGCGCAGGTGCTCGCCCAGCGCCTGCCCGGTGATCACCTCGATCACCCGGCCCAGCACGTCGGTGGCGCGGCTGTAGGCCCAGGCGCTGCCGGGCTGGTGCGCCAGCGGCAGCGCGGCCAGGCGCTCGCAGAGCTCGGCGTTGGTCTGGTCGCGGCTGCCCAGGCCGGCCTGGGCGTACAGCGCGTTCACGTGGCCGTTGCCGGTGAATTCGTAGGTGAGGCCGGCGGTGTGGCGCAGCAGGTCCTGCACGGTGGCGGGCTGCGCGGCGGGCACCAGCGCCACGCCGTGCGGGCCGGGCACGGCCACCTGCTGTCGCAGGAAGCCGGGGATGTAGCGGCCCACCGGATCGCTCAGCAACAGCCGGCCCTGCTCGACGAGCCGCATGGTCGCCACCGAGACGATGGGCTTGGTCATGGAGTAGATGCGGAAGATCGCATCCGTGCCCATGGGCGTGTCGCGCGCCGGGTCCAGGTGGCCGACGGCCGCGTCCAGCACCACGCGGCCGTGCCGCGCCAGCAGCACCGCGGCGCCGGGCAGGCGGCCGCGGTCCACGTCGCGCTGCAGCGCCTGCACGATGCCCTGCGTGCGTTCGGGGCACAGCCCCAGGTCCGCCGGTGCGGCGGTCGGCAGTCCGTGCATGCGCGGCCTCAGGCGCGTTCGAAGACGGCGGCGATGCCCTGGCCGCCGCCGATGCACATGGTGACCAGCGCGAAGCGGCCCTGTCGGCGCTGCAACTCGTGCAGGGCCTTCACCGTGATGAGCGCGCCGGTGGCGCCGATGGGGTGGCCCAGCGAAATGCCCGAGCCGTTGGGGTTGACCTTGGCCGGGTCCAGGCCCAGGTCGCGGATCACCGCGCAGGCCTGGGCCGCGAAGGCCTCGTTGGCCTCGATCACGTCCAGGTCCTGGACGCTCAGGCCGGTCTTCTTCAGCACGGCCTGCGTGGCCGGCACCGGGCCGATGCCCATGTACTTGGGGTCCACGCCGGCGTGCGCATAGCCCACCAGGCGGGCCAGGGGTTTGAGGCCGCGCGCCTTCACCTGCTCGCCGCTCATCAGCACCACGGCGGCGGCGGCGTCGTTGATGCCGGACGCGTTGCCCGCGGTGACCGTGCCGTTGTCCTTCAGGAACACCGGCTTGAGCTTGGCCATGTCCTCCACCGTGGCGTTGGGGCGGAAGTGCTCGTCGGTGTCGAAGGCGACCTCGCCCTTGCGGCCCTTGAGCATCACGGGAACGATCTGGTCCTTGAAGTGGCCCGATTCCACGGCGCGCTGCGCGCGGCGGTGGCTTTCGGCGGCCAGCTGGTCCTGCTCCTCGCGGCCGATGCCCCATCGGGCGGCGATGTTCTCGGCCGTCACGCCCATGTGGATCTTGTGGAAGGGGTCGTGCAGGGCGCCGACCATCATGTCGACCAGCGTGGCGTCGCCCATGCGCGCGCCGAAGCGCGTGTTCAGGCTGGCATAGGGCGCGCGGCTCATGTTCTCGGCGCCGGCACCGATGGCGATGTCGGTGTCGCCGAGCAGGATGCCCTGCGCGGCCGAGACGATGGCCTGCAGGCCCGAGCCGCACAGGCGGTTGACGTTGAAGGCCGGCGTGCCCTGGGCGCAACCGCCGTCCAGCGCGGCCACGCGCGAGAGGTACATGTCGCGCGGCTCGGTGTTCACCACGTGGCCGAACACCACGTGGCCCACGTCCTCGCCGCCGACCTGGGCGCGCGCGAGCGATTCGCGCACCACCAGCGCGCCGAGTGCGGTGGGTGGCGTGTCTTTCAGGCTGCCGCCGAAGGTACCGATGGCGGTGCGCACCGCGCTGACGACGTAGACGTCTCGACTCATGTGAACTCCAGGGATCGAAAGGGGGAGGGGAAGCCGGCCATGGTAGCGCGCAGGGGCAACAGGGCGGGCGACGCTCAGGCGTCGCGCACGTCGGCCACCGGGTTCTGGCCGAAATCGGCGCGGCCCAGCCAGGCCAGCACGCGGCGGGCCGCGTCCTCGGGCGTGCTGAGCATGCCCTTCTCGCGCAGGTCGACGAAGCGCTGGCGGTCGGGGAAGGCGCTGGCCTCGCCGGCGCGCAGTTGGACCTGCATGTCGGTGTCGATCACGCCCGGCGCCAGCGACACCAGCTTGGCGCCGTTGGGCTGCGGCGCTTCTTCCAGCGCGCAGCAGCGCGTGAAGTGGTCCAGCCCGGCCTTGGCCGCGCAGTAGGGCGCTTGCGAGGCCATGGCGTTGCGGCCCAGGCCGGAGGAGATGTTGAGCACCTTGCGCGGCCCGCCCCAGCCCGCCCGCGCCCAGGCGCGCGTGGCGGCGAGGAAGGCGGCCGTGAGCTGCATGGGGGCCTCCAGGCCCACGCGCAGGGCGGTGCTGAGTCCTTCGGGCGGGCAGTCGCCCAGCGGCGCGATGGCCGGTATCACGCCCGCGTTGTTGATGAGCGTGGCGCTGGCGAGGGCCTTGGGGTCGAGGCCGGCGAGCCAGTTCGCCAGGCGCTCGCGCGCGCCGTGGGTATCGGCGAGGTCTTGCGACCACTGGGTCAGCGGCGCGCCGAGGCGCTCGGCCTCGGCCTGCAGCTCGTCGCTGATCTGGCGCGACAGGCACAGCAGCACGCGGTCGCGCGACAGCAGTTGGCGCGCCATGGCCTGGCCCATGCCGCGCGAGGCGCCGGTGAGGATGGTGAGATGCGATGTCGTCATGTGGCGTGTCTCGTTCGGTTCGGGGTTCAGAAGGGACAAGGGCTGTGCAGTTCGAGCGTGTCGCCGCTGAGCGGGTGCGGCAGGGCGAGCCAGCCCGCGTGCAGCAGCAAGCGCTCGGCCAGGGCGCGTTGTGTCCCGTCCGCGTAGAGCGGGTCGCCCGCGATGGGGTGGCCGATGGCCTGCAGGTGCACGCGCAGCTGGTGGGTGCGGCCGGTCACGGGCTCCAGTTCTAAGCGTGTGACCAAGCCCGTGCGCGGGGCTGGGTCATCGCCGGCCAGCCGCCAGCGCGTCAGGCTGGGCTTGCCCATGCCGTGGTGCACGATGCTGCGCGGCCGGTTGAGCCAGTCGATCATGAGCGGCAGGTCGATGGTCTGCCAGCCATTGCCGGGGTCGGGGTTGTCGAGCCGCCCGGCCACCACGGCGGTGTAGCGCTTGTGCACGCGGCGCTTCTCGAAGGCCAGGGACAGGGCGCGCTGCATGGCCAGGCCGCGCGCCATCACCACCAGGCCGGAGGTGGCCATGTCCAGGCGGTGCACGATCAGGGCGTCGGCCCAGCGCGCCTGGGCGCGCGCGCTCAGGCAGTCCTGCTTGTCCGGGCCGCGGCCCGGCACGGCCAGCAGGCCCGAGGGCTTGTCCAGCACCACCAGGGCCTCGTCCTCGTGCACCACGCGCAAATCGTCGACAACGTCCATGGAGCGCGATTGTCCCCGCCGCGCGGGGGCGGCGGCGCGGCACGGGACAATACGCCCCATGCTGCTGCTCGCTCCCATGGAAGGCCTGCTCGACGCCACCCTGCGCGACGTGCTCACGCGCCTGGGGGGCGTGGACCGCTGCACCAGCGAGTTCATCCGCATCACCAACACCCTGCTGCCCGAGCGCGCGTTCATCCGCGTGGTGCCCGAGTTGCTGAACGGCGGGCGCACCGTGGCCGGCGTGCCCGTGCGCCCGCAGCTGCTGGGCTCCGACCCCGCGCTCATGGCCGAGAACGCCGCGCGCCTGGCCACGCTGCAGCCGCCGGGCATCGACCTGAATTTCGGCTGTCCGGCCAAGACGGTGAACAACAGCCGGGGCGGCGCCGTCCTGCTCGACGAGCCCGAGCTGGTGGGCCGCATCGTGGCGGCGGTGCGGCGCGCGGTGCCGGCGCACATCCCCGTGTCGGCCAAGATGCGCCTGGGGTACATGGACGACGCGCGCGCCGAGGACAACGCGCTGGCCATCACCGACGCGGGCGCGAGCGAGCTCGTGATCCACGCGCGCACCAAGGCCCAGGGCTACAAGCCGCCCGCGCACTGGGAGCGCATCGCGCAGGTGGCGCAGGCGCTGCCCGCGCAGCGGCCGGTGCTGATCGCCAACGGCGAGATCTGGTGCGTGGAGGACGCGCGGCGCTGCGCGGCCGTGACGGGCTGCGAGCACCTCATGATCGGCCGCGGCCAGATCACCGACCCGGGGCTGGCCTCGGCCATCCGTGGCGAGGGCGGCGTGCCCTGGTCGCGCGTGGTGCCGCTGCTGCCGCTGTTCTGGGCCCGCGTGAGCGCGCGCGTGGAGCGGCGCCACCGCGCGGGGCGGCTCAAGCAGTGGCTCAACTACCTGCGCCACCGCCACCCCGAGGCGCAGGTCGCCTTCGACGAGTTGCGCCTACACCATGACCCGCAGGCCATCGAGGCCTGGATCGCACGGGCCCAGGCCGCCTGGGGATGCCGGGAAGCGGCCTCGGCAGAATCCGCGCAGCCGTGTTAACTTCCGGCCCCCGCTTCGCAAGAGTCTCTGCTTTATGTCCGCACTGCAACAACGGCTGGCCGCCCTGGGGCCCGAGCGACTTCGGGGCATGCGCCGCGGCATCGAGAAGGAGAGCCTGCGCTCCTTGCCCGATGGCAAGCTGGCGCTCACCCCCCACCCGGCGGCGCTGGGCAGCGCGCTGACGCACCCCCACATCACCACCGACTACAGCGAGTCGCAGCTGGAGCTCATCACGGGCGTGCACGCCAGCGTGGACAGCTGCCTGGCCGAGCTCACCGAAATCCACCAGTTCGTGCTGCGCGCGCTGCAGGCGCAGGGCGATGAGCGGCTGTGGGTGTCGAGCATGCCCTGTGGCCTGCCGCCCGACGAGACCATTCCCATCGGCCGCTACGGTTCGTCCAACGTGGGCCGCGCCAAGAGCGTCTACCGCATGGGCCTGGCCCACCGCTACGGCCGGCGCATGCAGACGATCTCGGGCATCCACTACAACTGGTCGCTGCCTGGCGTGGACAACGAAGGCTACTTCTCGCTCATCCGCAACTTCCGCCGCCACGCCTTCCTGCTGCTCACGCTGTTCGGCGCTTCGCCGGCGGTGTGTTCGAGTTTCGTCGAGGGCCGCCCCCACGAGCTGCAGAAGCTTGGCGCCAGCGGCACGCTGTACATGCCGCACGGCACCTCGCTGCGCATGGGCCGCCTGGGCTACCAGAGCGAGGCGCAGGGCACGCTGGCCGTGAGCTACAACGGCCTGGAGGGCTATGCGGCCTCGCTGCACGACGCGCTCACGCGGCCCTGGCCCGCGTACGAAACCGTGGGCATCCGCAACCCGGGGGGCGACTACAACCAGCTCGCCACCACGCTGCTGCAGATCGAGAACGAGTTCTACGGCACCATCCGCCCCAAGCGCGTGATCTTCCCGGGCGAGCGCCCGCTGCACGCGCTGCGCGAGCGGGGCGTGGAGTACATCGAGGTCCGGCTGATGGACCTCAACCCCTTCGAGCCCATCGGCATCGATGCGATGACGCTGCGCTTCCTCGACGTGTTCCTGCTGCACTGCCTGCTGAGCGACAGCCCCCCGGACACACCCAGCGAGATCCGCGAGCTGGCGCAGAACCAGCACCTGACGGCCGCGCGCGGTCGCGAGCCGGGCCTGGAGTTGCTGCGCCGCGGCGCGCCCGTGAAGCTCGGCGACTGGGGCCTGGAGATCGTCGAACAGCTGCAGCCCATCGCCGACGCGCTGGACGAACTGGATGGCACCGACGCGCACGCGCTGGCCGTGGCGCACGCGCGCAGCACGCTGCGCCAACCCGACCTGCTGCCCTCGGCGCGCGTGCTGCACGCCATGTCGGCGCATCACGACGACTCCTTCGTCGCCTTCGTGCGCGGGCAATCGGCGCTGACGCACCGGCAGCTGCTGGGCCTGCCCTGGGGCGAGCCGCAGCAGTCGCGCTTCGAGGCGCTGGCCCAACGGTCGTGGGACGACCAGCGCGCCATCGAGGCGGCCGACACCCTGCCTTTCGAGGTGTACCGGCAGGAATACGTGTCCGCGGAGCGGCTGGGGCGCCCGCGCACGGTGGCGGGCCAGGGCCAGGCGCTGGCGGCCTGAGGGCCCGCTCAGACCATCGTTCAGGCCTCGCCGCCGAACTTCTTGACCAGGTTGGCGATGTACTTGTCGACCAGCTTCTCGAACTCCGCCTCGACCACCGGCGCCACCACCATCTTCATCAGGCTGGGCAGCGGCACGTCCACCGTGCCCTCGATGGCCAACTCGATCGCGGTGGACTTCTTCTGGTCGCTGATCTTCCAGTGACCGCCCACCTGGGCGTTGCCCACGCCCTTGACGGGCACCCACTTCACGGTGCCCGTGCCCTTGGCGTCGTTCCACTGGCTGGTGTACTTGCTGGCGTACACGGTCTGGATGTTGACCTGGGCTGTGCCGACCTTCTCCATCTCCCATTGGTAGCTGCCGCCGCCGAGATCGGTGAGCTTCTCGACCTTGGGGAAGTGCGCGACCGAGGCGGGCACGTCCGACAGCAGCTTGAACACATCGGCCGCCTTGGCCTTGACGGCGAATTCGTAGCCGAGGTCGATCTTGACGGTGATGGCCATGGGCGCCTTTCGCGGGGTGGGAGGAGGGACGGGGCATTCTAGGCAGGCCACCCGGGGGCGGCCTACGGGCTTACACCAAGGCACAATGCGCGACCTTCCAGCCCCTTGGCGGCGCGTCCGTTCGCCGCCCGTCTTCCCATGAGCGTCCAGTGGTTCCCCGGTCATATGCACCTCACGCGCCAGGCCATCGCCGAGCGCGTGAAGTCCATCGACGTGGTGATCGAGATGCTGGACGCGCGCCTGCC
>NZ_MKSS01000147.1:0-14972 GCF_001897365.1 Hydrogenophaga sp. 70-12 | reverse complement strand
GAACAGGAAGTAGCCCATCAGCGCCGCGCCCGCCACCGGCAGCAGCAAGGCGGCGCCCAGGGCGATCGCGCTGCCCTGGCCGTTGAGCGCCAGCACCGCGTAGGCGTAGGCGCCCAAGCCGAAGAACACCGACTGGCCGAAGCTGAAGATGCCCGCCACGCCCCACACCAGCGCCATGCTCAGCGCCAGGATGGACAAGATCACGTAGACGTTGAGCGTGACCAGCGTGGCCAGGTCCACCAGCCAGGCGACGCCGAACAGCGCCACCACCGCCAGCGCCCACGCCAGCGGCTTGAAGCCTGCGATGCGCGCGCTCACAGCGACCTCCGGAAGAAACGGCCGGTGATGCCCGAGGGCATGAGGCGCAGCAGCACCACGGCCAGCGCCAGCAGCGCCACGTGCCCGGCCACCGGCGTGGCCCAGCGCGTGACCAGCTCGCTCAACGTGCCGAACAGCGAACTCGCCACCACCGTGCCCGTGATCGCGTTGGCCCCGCCGGTGATGACGGTGATGAAGGCGCGCGTGACGTAGGCAGTGCCGATGGTGGGCACCGCGCCGGTCAGCGGCGCCATCACCGCGCCCGCCAGGCCGCTGATGGCCGCGCCGGCCGCGAAGGTCCAGGCGTAGACGCGCGAGGTGTTCATGCCCAGGGCTTCGGCCATCGGCGCGTTCTGCATGGTGCCGCGCGCCAGCAGGCCGGTGCGCGTGTGGCGCAGCACCCACCAGGTGCCCAGCACCAGCGCGGTGGCGACCGCGATGATCAGCACGCTGTACCAGGAGTCGCGGTAGCCGCCGAGCGTGAAGCTGCCCAACGGCGCGACCACGCCGCGCTGCTGGAAGCCGAAGGCCCAGGTTGCCAGGCCGATGAGCGCCAGGCTCACGCCCCAGGTGGCGAGGATGGTGTCGAGCATGCGCCCGTAGAGGTGTCGGATGATCAGCCGCTCCAGCGCGTAGCCCACCAGCCCCACCACCGCCGGCGCGACCACGAACATGGCCAGCCAGATGTTGAGGCCAGCCTGCACGCTGAGCACCAACGTGTAGCCGCCGATCATGAGGAACTCGCCGTGCGCGAAGTTCACCACCCGCATCATCCCGAAGACGATGGCCAGGCCCAGGCTGGTGAGCACCAGTAGGGCAATGGCGTAGACGAGGTGGAAGGACAGGACCGCGTAGTCCATCAGATGCGCGGCTCGAACTGCTGGTTGGTGTTCGGGTTCTTCACCAGGTCGCACTGGCCCACCATGTCGATGGCCGTGACCGCGCGGCTCTTGTCCAGCACGCGGTAGCCGCCGTCGCGCACCTCGGCCAGGTACATGTCGTAGGTGCAGTGGTGGGTGGCGGGGTCCAGCGCCACCTGGCCATGCGGCGCGTCTATCGACAGGTTCGACTCCAGCGCCTTGAGCACCGCGTTGCGGTCCAGGCTGCCGGCCTTGGCCACGGCGGCGGCCCACAGCCGCAGCGCCACGTACTCGTTCATCGTGGTGTTGCTCACGTAATCCTTGTGGCCCGCGTCGCGGTAGGCCTTGATGAAGGCCTTGTTCGAGGGCATGTCCAGCTCCTCGAAGTAGTTGGTGCAGACGATCACGCCGTTGGTGATCTCTTTGGGCATGAGCAGGTGCTCGCCCACGTCGCCGAAGGTCTGCGAGGCCAACGCGACCTTGCCCTTCATGCCCGAGGCCGCCCACTGGCCGTAGAAGCTGCCGTGCGCCGGACCGACGAAGCTGTTGATGATGGCGTTGGGTGCCGCGGCCTGGATCTTGGCGATGGTGGTGTTGAAGTTCGCCGCGTCCATGGGGAACAGCTCCACACCCACCACCTCGCCGCCGTGCTCGGCCGCGAGCCGGCGGATCCACTTGGCCGAGAGCTGGCCGAAGTTGTAATCCGCGCCCAGCACGTAGAGCTTCTTGCCGTGGTTCTTGATCAGGTGCGGCACGATGGTGCGCAGCGCGTGGCTGGGCGTCACGCCGGTGAGCACGGTATTGCGGTCGCACACGCCGCCCTCGTAGGGCATGTTGTAGAAGTAGGGCACGTTGGCGCGGCGCAGCACGGGGCGCACCACCTCGCGCGCGGCGCTGGTCACACCGCCGAAGGCCACCACGGCCTTGTCGCGCAGCGCCAGCTGCTGGCCGAACTGCGCGTAAAGCTGGTTGTTCGACTGCGTGTCGTACTCGACGATGCGCAGCGGTCGGCCCAGCAAGCCGCCGGCCGCGTTGATCTGGGCCACGCCGAACTTGAGCACGTTGCTCTTGCCGCGCCCGAAGGGCTGCAGCGGACCGGACATGTCCTGGATGCTGCCGATGACGATCTCATTGCCCTGGGCACGCGCCAGGGAAGACAGGCCCGCGAGCGGAGCGGCCAGCAGGCCGGAGGCCAGGGAGCCGGTGAAGGCGCGGCGGTTCAGGTTCATGGGAAGTCTCCTCGTCGTTGCCACAAGACCCGGGCGGGTCGAACGGGGAGCGAAGGTATGTCAGGCCAGCGGTGCTGGTGGGCATCACCGGAGCGCGCGGCCCAGCTTCCGCGCAATTTCGGCCGGGTCGGCGCAATCCGTTCCGGATAGGCTGGGCACGCGGCTTGCCGCCGCGCGGCTTTCCCCCATTTCAAGGAGGTATCACATGGCCCGATGCGACGTTTGCGGCAACGACTACGACCGCTCCTTCCAGATCGTCACCCAAGACCGGACCGTCACCGTCGACAGCTTCGAATGCGGCATCCACGCCTGCGCGCCCGCGTGCGCGCACTGCGGCTGCAAGGTCATTGGCCACGGCGTGCAGGATGGCGAGCGCATCTTCTGCTGCGCGCATTGCGCGCGCGAGTCGGGCGTGGACGCGCTACAAGACCGCAGCTGAACACAGCGGCTCCAGCAGCGGCACCCAGACGGCGGCCGCCACCATTGGACCCGCGCAGGGCATGTGCCCGAGCGCCAGCAGCACCATCAGGCGCGCGAGCCGCAGCATGATCCACCCGCCTTGGCCGCCGGTGCGCTCTCGTAGCGGTCGTGGTGCCGCACCCAACCCATGGTGTTGTCCAGGCCGTCTTCGTGGCGCCCGCGCGGCGTGAGGTCCAACAGCCGGTAGGTGCCCATCATCACCTCCACCCCGCGTCCGTAGGTGGAGTAGGTGTGGAAGACCTCGCCGGCGCCGTTCTTCGCGAACACGCTCACGCCGGGCATCTCGTCGTTGGCGAAGGGCCGTTGCGCGAAGTTGTAGTGCATGGATTGCGCGGCCACCTCGGCGGGCGTGAAGCTCACGCCGAAGTCGCGGTTGAAATCGCTGCCGTGCGAGGACACCCAGCGGAAGTTCCAGCCCATGCGGCGGCGGAAGCGCTCGATCTTCTCCAGCGGCGCGCGCGAGATCGCCACGAAACCCACGTCGCGCGCGGCCAGGTGCGCCAGCATGCCGTCGGTGTGGTCGGCCATGAACGAGCAGCTCTTGCAGCCCTCCTCCCAGTCCGGACCGAGCATGAAGTGCTGCACCAGCAGCTGGCTGCGTCCGTCGAACAGGTCGGCGAGTCCGCGCGGGCCCTCGGGCGTGTCGAACACGTAGCGCTTGTCCATGCGCACCCAGGGCAGCGCGCGGCGCGCCTCGGCGAGTTCGTCGCCCAGGCGGCTCAGCTCCTTCTCGCGGGCGAGCAGCGCGAGGCGCTGCGCCAGCCATTGCTCTCGGTCGGTGGTGGTGGTCGGGTTCATGTGACGCTCCTGTCTCAGGATTGAAGGGACTTGGGCCGGCGCACGGCACGCACCTTGCCGCTGGCGCCGCCACCGCAATAGAACAGCTCGGCGCCGTCGGACTCCAGCCCGCTCACGCCCTCGCCCGCCGGCATGCGCAGGCGCTGCAGCACCTCGCCGCTGGCGGGGTCGAGGCGGCGCAGCTCGCTGTCGTCGGCCTCCCAGGTGCCGTGCCACAGCTGGCCGTCGACCCAGGTGACGCCGGTGACGAAGCGGTTCGATTCGATGGTGCGGCGGATCGCGCCGGTCTCGGGGTCGATCTGATGAATCTTGCGGTCGCGGTACTGGCCCACCCACAGGCTGCCCTCGGCCCAGGTCAGGCCCGAGTCGTACCCCTGGCCCGGCGCGGGAATCGACGACAGCACCTTCCCCGTGGCCGGGTCGATCTTGTCGATGCGCGACTCGGCGATCTGGTAGAGGTGCGTGCCGTCGAAGGCGGTGCCCGCGTCGCACGGCTGCTCGATGCGGCGCACGGTCTCGCCGCTGGCGGGATCGAAGGCCACGATGCGCGGGCCGGTGGCGGCCCACACGTGGCGGCCGTCGTAGCTCACGCCGTGGACCTGGGTGGCGCCGTCGAAGGGGCCGTACTCGCGCACGACCTCGGCGGGCTGGATCGATGGCTTGCTCTTCATCGGTTGCTCCTTGAGGGCGCCACACGCGGCGCCTTGAGGTGCACTCTAGTCAAGCGGCAGCGAAGCGGGGAGTAACAAGATCGTCGTGAATCCCGCCAGCGGCGGCGCCAGCCATCGGCGCGCGCGGGCCTGCCCGATGGCGCGCGCACGGCCCTGGTCCTGGAGTTCCGCCAGGGCGCGCTGCACCGTGCGCTGGCTGGCGCCCAGCGCCAGGGCCAGGGCCGACGTGGACCAGGCCGCGCCATCGGACAGCAGCGCCTGCAGCGCGGCCTGCTCGCCCTCGATCGGCGGCGCCAGCACGATCACGGGCCGCTCGTCCCGGGGCACGAGCCGAAAACCGCGCGGCGTGGCCGTGATGTCGGCCACGCCCGCCGCCATGGCGCGCAGGCGACCGATCTCCACGCGCAGCCGCGCGCGGTGCGTCTCGTCGGGGTGCTTCGTTCGAAAGGCGCGCGCGATGAGCGCTTGCCGGTCCACGTCGCCGGGCCAGGCCTGCGCCAGCGCGAACGCCAGCGCGAACAGCACCGGGCGGCTGGCGAGCGACTGCCATGCCGCGCCCGCGCTGAGGCCGCGCCGGCAGGCGTCCACCACCAGGGCGCGCGACGCGAGCAGCGCCTCCACGTCCTGCAGGCGCAGCACCTGCTCACCACCACCACCCACGCGGCGCGCGGCCGGGCGGTCCAGGGCCGCGCGGGCCTCGTCCACCTCGGCCCGCAGCGCGGGCACGCCCGCGCGCTCGGCCGCCTGCGCCGCGCGCGCCAGCGCCTGGCGCGCCGGGCCGGTGCGCAGCGAGCGCAGCGCGAGCTCCGCCGCCGTGAGGTGGGCCAGGGCGGCCAGTGGCGGCGGCAGGGCCTGGCCATTCAGCGGCGCCAGCTGCGCGGCGGCCTCGTCCAGCCGCCCCATCAGCAGCGGCCAGCGCGCGGCGATCAGCTGCGCCCGCCAGGCATTGGCCCTGTCACCGCGCGCGGCCAGGGCCTTCGCGGCGGCCAACAGCGCGCGCGGCGAGCCCCCCAGCTCGCGCTGGGCCAGCGCCACTTCGGCCTCGGCCACCACGCAGCGCGCGCGGGCCAGGGCCTCGTGCGGTCCGAACCCCTTGCCCGCGCGCCGCAGCAGTTCGCGGGCGCGCGGGTACTCGCCCAGCTGCGCCATCGCGGTGCCGCGCAGGGCCAGCGCGGGCGGGTCCTCGCGCAGCGCCACGCGCTGCAGCGCGCCCAGCGGATCGCCGGCGGCGAGCGCGCGGGCGGCGGCGGCGATGAGGGAGTCCATGGGCGCGCAGCTTAGCGAGCTTGCCGGCACCCGGCCCGCGTGGCGCTCACACCGGCGCGTACGCCCCCGTGCCGTCCGGCCAACGCGTCAGCACCTCATATCCCTCGGGCGTCACCGCCACCATGTGCTCCCACTGCGCCGACAGCGAGCGGTCCTTGGTCACGACGGTCCAGCCATCGGCCAGGGTGCGCGTCTCGCGCCGGCCGGCGTTGAGCATCGGTTCGATGGTGAACACCATGCCCGCTTCCAGCCGCAGCCCTTCCCCGCGCTGGCCGTGGTGCAGCACATCCGGCTTGTCGTGGTAGACCCGCCCGATGCCATGCCCGCAGTACTCGCGCACGACGCTGAAGCGCTCGCGGTGCGCGACCGACTGGATGGCATGACCGATATCGCCCAGCGTCGCACCGGGCCGGACCTGGCGGATGCCGGCCACCATGGCCTCGTAGGTCGCGTCCACCAGACGGCGGGCCAGGATGCCGGGCTCGCCGACGAAATACATGCGGCTGGTGTCACCGAACCAGCCGTCCTGATTGACGGCGACGTCGATGTTGACGATGTCGCCCTTCCTCAGGATCTTGTCGGGCGAGGGAATGCCGTGGCAGACCACCTGGTTGACGGAGGTGAGGATGGTCTTGGGGTAACCGTGGTAGCCCAGGTTCGCGGGGATGGCGCCTTGCACGTTCACGATGTGCTCGTGACAGATGCGGTCGAGCGCCTCGGTGCTCACGCCCGGCACCACGTGGGGCGCAACAGCGCTCAGCACCTCGGCCGCCAGTTGGCCGGCGCGCCGCGCCTTCTCGATGCCCTCGGCGGACTGGATGGTGACGCCCCGGGTCATCCGCGTTTTCCGTTCGATGGCGCGCGGGAATGGCGGCCCTTGCCCTCGGGCGTGACCGCCACCGCGATGTCCAGCCCCCCCTCGAGTTCGGCCCGGACCAACAACTGCGCAATCGCCTGGTGGTCCAGGTCCGGGTGCAGCTCGGCCAACATGCCCACGCGCATCCAGTGTTCGGCTTGCGCGTTGATGGAGCGGCCGAGGGCGTTGCTCGCCACGCGCAGGTTCTCGTGCATCCGGTCCGAGATTTTCACGATGCCCATGGATCAGTGTATATATGAAACATATACGAATTATATAAACCCGGATGGCGCTCGCGTCCAGGGGCGCTGACAGGGGCGCGGCCCCCGCGGAAACATCTGCGAACACCCTTTCGCCGGCGCTGCGCGCAGACTGCGCGCTGCCCCCCACCACCTGACGCGACCCATGAAGCCCCTCCCCCTCCTGGTCTCCCTGAGCGCCGTGGCCTTGGCGCCCGCCGCGCGGGCACAGGCCCCCGCGCCCCAACCCGCGGCCAAGCTCGCTTCCGCCGCCCAGACACCGACCCAGAAACGCGCGCCCCTGGCCCGCTCCGCGGCCAAGGCCGTGGAAGAAGCGACGCCAATCGACGAAGACACCGACGTCTCCCTGAGCGACGCCGACCTCGCGGTGGCCCAGCGGGTCTACGTCGGCAACATCCCCTGCGAGCTGGGCAACACCGTGCAGGTCACGCCCGCCAAGCGGCAAGGCTTCTTCATCCTGCAGGTCGACAAGCCCCGCAAGGCGCGCTACTTCATGCACCCCGTGGAAAGCCGCACCGGCGCCATCCGCCTGGAAGACCCGAAACGCGGCGCGCTCTGGCTGCAGCTGGGCAACAAGTCCATGCTCATGAGCCAGAAGCTGGGCCTGCGGGTGGCCGACGAGTGCATGAGCCCCGAGCAGGTGACCCTGGCCGACGAGATGAAGCGCAACCCGCCCAGGAGCATCCTGGAGCCGGCCGAACCTCAGCGGTAGGCCGCGGACGGCGCCTCGCCCTCGCCCTGCGCGGCCCGGCTCATCAGGTCGCGGCCGATGTTGAGCATGCGCTCGCCGAGCGCGGCGCGGCGCGTCGGGTGCAGGCGCGATTCGCTCGCCACCAGCACGATGGCGCCCACCGGCCGGCCGTCGCGCTGCTGTAGCGACACCCCCAGCGCCCAGTAGCCCGGCACCACGATGCCCGGGATCACCGCGTAGCCGCGTTCGCGCGTCTCGGCCACCAGGTGGCGGATCACCGCCACCGGCGACTTGGGAAAGTGCTCGTCGATGTAGGGGCCGTTGACCGACAGCGCGTGCTCGACCTCGTCGTCGGGCAGCGCGGCCAGGATGGCCAGGCCGCCCGCGCCCACGCCCAGCGGGTGCCGGTCGCCCAGGCGCAGCGCGTCGCTGGGGATGGGGCCGTGCCCCGTCTCGCGCGACAGGCAGATCGCCTCCAGCCCCTGCACCACCGAGAAGAACACCCAGTCGCCGGTCTCCAGCGCCAGCGCGCGCAGCGAGGCCGTGGCCAGGCGCTGCAGCGAGTAACTGGGCTCGGCCGCCAGCCCCACCACGAAGGACTCCGGCCCCAGGCGGTAGCAGCGCGTGGCCGGGTCGTGCACCACGAAGCGCTCGTCGGCCAGCGTGTGCGTGAGCCGCACCGCCGTGGCCTTGCTCAGGCCCAGGCGGCGCCCGATCTCGCCGATGCGCAGCCCCTCGGGCTGATGGCGCGCCAGCAGCTTCAGGATGCCCAGCCCCCGCCTCAGGGTCTGCGCGCCGGCGGTTTCGCCAGCCGGTGGTTCGGGTGTGTTCATCTTGGTGAAAACCCGCAAACCGCGGATCACATAGTGGACCGCTTTTGCGGACGGATTCAGGGTTTTCCTCTGACGCAGCCCCGGGTTGTGCTGCCAACATCGGTCCATTCGATTCACATTCTGGACATTCAACCTCACAAGGGCGAGATGGACAACCCCAATCAGCACGGCGGGCGCATCGCCCTGGTCACGGGCGCCGCCAGCGGCATCGGTCTGCAGATCGCGCAAGACCTCGCGCAACAAGGCGCCACGGTCTGCATCGTGGACCGCAACGGCCCGGCGGCCGAGCAGGCCGCGCAGGGCATCCGCCAGGCCGGCGGCCAGGCCGAGGCCCTGGTGCTGGACCTGGCCGACGCCGAGGCCATTCAGCGCGCCATGGCCGCGCTGGACCGGCGCGTCCCGCGGGTGGACATCCTCATCAACAACGCCGGCGTGGTCTCCACGCAGCCGCACGACCAGGTTTCGCTGGCGCAGTGGAACACCACGCTGGCCATCAACCTCACCGCCCCCATGCTGCTCACGCAGGCGGTGCTGCCCGGCATGAAGCGCCAGCGCTGGGGCCGCATCGTCAACGTTTCGTCCATCAGCGGCGTGCGCGCGGGCACCGGCCGCCTGGCCTATGGCAGCTCCAAGGCCGCGCTCATCGCCATGACGGCGCAGTTCGCCATCGAACTCGGCGAGCACGGCATCACCGTCAACGCCATCGCGCCCGGCTTCGTGGACACGCCCATGATCCGCACCCTGCACGGCAGCTCCAAGGCCAACACCTACCTCGACGTCTGCCCCATGCACCGCTTCTGCTCACCGGCCGAGGTCTCGGCCGCCGCGCTGTTCTTCGCTTCCGAGCAGGCCAGCTTCGTGACCGGCCAGACGCTGGGCGTGGACGGTGGCTACCTCGCCAGCGGCCTGTACATGCGCCAGCTGTTCGACATCCCCGCCGCCACCGCGCCCGCCGCCTGAGCCGCACCGCTTTCCCCGCCAGTCCCACCACACAGAGGAGACACACGATGAGCCTTTCCCGCCGCACCCTGATCAAGGCCACGGGCATTACCGCGGCCAGCATCGCCGCGCCGCTGAAGCTGGCGTACGGCCAGAACGCCGAGTTCACCTTCAAGTACGCCAACAACCAGCCGCCGCAGCACCCCATGAACGTGCGCGCCAAGGAAGCGGTGGAGGCCATCAAGAAGGAAACCAACGGCCGCATGGACATCCAGCTGTTCCCCAGCAACCAGCTCGGCTCCGACACCGACACGCTGAGCCAGCTGCGCTCGGGCGGCGTGGAGATGTTCAACCTCTCCGGCCTCATCCTGTCCACCCTGGTCACGCCGGCCGCGCTCAACGGCCTGGGCTTCGCCTTCCCCAACTACGACGCCGTGTGGAAGGCCATGGACGGCGACGTCGGCGCCTACATCCGCGCGCAGATCGCCAAGGCCAACCTGCACGCGCTCGACCGCATCTGGGACAACGGCTTCCGCCAGACCACCTCGTCCACCAAGCCCATCAACACGCCGGCCGACCTCGAGGGCTTCAAGATCCGCGTGCCGGTGTCGCCGATGTGGACCTCGATGTTCAAGGCCTTCGGCTCCTCGCCGATCTCGATCAACGCCTCCGAGATGTACACGGCCCTGCAGACCAAGGTCGCCGACGGCCAGGAGAACCCGTTCGCGGTCATCTCCAACTTCAAGCTCTACGAGGTGCAGAAGTACTGCTCGCTCACCAACCACATGTGGGACGGCTTCTGGACGCTGATCAACCGCCGCGCCTGGGACCGCCTGCCACCCGACGTGCGCGACATCGTCGCCAAGCACATCAACGCCGCCGCCGTGAAGGAGCGCGTGGACGTGGCCGCCAACGAAGCCACGCTGCAGAAAGACCTCACGGCCAAGGGCATCGTCTTCAACTCGCCCGCCACCGCGCCCTTCCGCGAGAAGCTGCGCAGCGCCGGCTTCTACGCCGAGTGGAAAGCCAAGTTCGGCGACGAGGCCTGGGCGGTGATGGAGAAGTACACCGGCAAGCTGGGCTGACATGAGCGAACTCATCGCCGGCACCTCCGCCGACGCCGACGGCGCCTACAAAGGCGCCGTCCTTCACGACACGCGCCGCAGCCCGTTCTGGCTCAAGCCGCTGGAGGCCGTCTCGGCCCTCCTGATGCTCAACATCACGGTGCTGCTGCTCGTGGGCGTGATCTCGCGCTACCTGTTCAACAAATCCCTGGTGTGGTCCGACGAGGTCGTCTCGATCTCCTTCATCTGGCTCACCATGCTGGGCGCGGCCATCGCGGTTCACCGCAACGAGCACCTGCGCCTGGGCCTGTTCGTCGACCTGCTGCCGCCGCGCCTGCGCGAGTTCGTGCACGCCTTCGCTCTGGTGGCCATCGCCGCCGTGCTGCTGGCGCTCGTCGGCCCGGCCATCGACTACGCCAAGGACGAGTGGTTCATCCACACGCCGGCGCTGGACCTGCCCAACACCTTCCGCGTCAGCTCCATCGCCTTCGGCTTCATCGCCATGCTGGCCCTCATCGTGCAGTACGCGGGCCGCTCGGCGCGCAAGCTCGACCTGGTGCTGGCGGTGCTGCTGGTGGCGGCCGTCGCAGGCCTGTGCTGGCACTTCTCGCCGCAGCTCATGAAGCTGGGCACGGCCAACATCGGCTTCGTGCTCATCGGCTTCGCCGCCGTCTGCCTGGTGGCCGGCGTGCCCATCGCCTTCTGCTTCGGCATCGGCGCGGTGTGCTACCTGGCCTTCACCACGCACGTGCCGCTCACCGTGGTCATCGGCCGCATGGACGAGGGCATGTCCAGCCTGGTGCTGGTCTCGGTGCCCATCTTCGTGCTGCTGGGCTGCATCCTCGACGCCACCGGCATGGGCAAGGCCATCGTCGACTTCCTGGGCTCGCTGCTCGGGCACGTCAAGGCCGGCATGTCCTACGTGCTGCTGGGCTCGCTGTTCATCGTCTCGGGCATCTCGGGCTCCAAGGTGTCCGACATGGCCACCGTGGCCCCCGCCCTCTTCCCCGAAATGAAGCGCCGCGGCCACAAGCCACGCGAGATGGTGGCCCTGCTGGCCACCGGCGCCGCCATGGCCGACACCGTGCCGCCCAGCATCGTGCTCATCGTGCTGGGCGCGGTGGCCGGCGTGTCCATCGCGGGCCTGTTCCAGGCCGGCTTCGTCATCGCCATGGTGCTGCTGGCCGTGCTGCTGGTGCTGGCGCGCTGGAAGGCGCGCCACGAGGACATGAGCCACACCCAGCGCGCGCCGATGCAGATGGTGGGCCGCTTCCTGCTGATCGCCGCGCCCGCCCTGGTGCTGCCCTTCCTCATCCGCGCCGCGGTGGGCGAAGGCGTGGCCACCGCCACCGAGGTCTCCACCGTCGCCGTGGTCTACGCGCTGTTCGTGGGCCAGGTGATGTATGGCGGCATCGGCCTGCGCAAGTTCTACGACATGCTGGTGGAAACCGCCGCGCTTTCGGGCGTGGTGCTGCTGGTGCTGGGCTCGGCCTCGGCCATGGCCTGGTCCATCACGCAAAGCGGCGTGGTGCAGCACCTCTCCGGCTTCATGACCACGCTGCCCGGCGGCTGGGTCGGCTTCATGGCCGTCACCATCCTGGTCTTCGTGGCCCTGGGCTGCCTGCTCGAAGGCCTGCCCGCCGTGCTGCTGCTCGCGCCCATCATGTTCCCCATCGCGCACAAGCTGGGCATCAACGACGTGCACTACGCCATGGTCATCGTCTGCGCCATGAACATCGGCCTGATGATGCCCCCCATCGGCGTGGGCTTCTACATCGCCTGCCGCATCGGCGACGCACCGCCCGACGAGGTGATCGGCGCCATCTGGCCCTACCTCATCGCGCTGCTGGTGGGCGTGCTGATCATCGCGGCCGTGCCGGGCATCACCACGCTGGCCTTGTGACCCCCATCCAACCGTCTCCATGATCGATCTCTACCGGACCATGGCGCGCATCCGCGCCTTCGAACTCGCGGCCGAGGTGGCCAGCCAGGGCGGCGTGGGCGTGCTCGGCGCCAAGGTGGACGAGCGCGCCAAGGTGCGCGGTCCGCTGCACCTGTCCATCGGACAGGAGGCCGTGGCCGCCGGCGTCTGCGCCCACCTCACGCGCGAGGACCTGCTCACCAGCACCCACCGCGGCCACGGCCACACCCTGGCCAAGGGCGGTGACATGCGCCGCATGATGGCCGAGCTGTTCGGCCGCGCCGGCGGCAGCAACGGCGGCAAGGGCGGCTCCATGCACATCGCCG
Organism: Hydrogenophaga sp. 70-12; assembly: GCF_001897365.1. Lineage (NCBI taxonomy): Bacteria > Pseudomonadati > Pseudomonadota > Betaproteobacteria > Burkholderiales > Comamonadaceae > Hydrogenophaga > Hydrogenophaga sp. 70-12. The sequence goes on along the minus strand of NZ_MKSS01000147.1, from coordinate 2,460 downwards.
ACTTCTCGGTCGGCATGCTGGGCGCCAACGGCGTGGTCACGGCCGGCCTGCCCATCGCCTGCGGCGCGGCGCAGGCGCTCAAGCTGCAAGGCAAGCCACACTTGGTGGCCTGCTTCTTCGGCGACGGCGCCACCAACCGCGGCCCCTTCCTGGAAGCGCTCAACTGGGCCGCCGTCTACCAACTGCCCGTGCTCTTCGTCTGCGAGGACAACCGCTACTCCGCCACCACCGCCACCGCCGGCCTGAGCGCCGGCCCCGGCGTGGCCGCGCGCGCGGCGGCGCTGGGCGTGCCCGGCGAAACCGCCGACGGCAACGACGTGGAGGCCGTGCACGCGGCGGCCGGCCGCCTGGTCGCCAGGATCCACGCGGGCGAAGGCCCGCAGCTGCTGCACGCCCTCACCTGGCGCGTGCGCGGCCACGTTTCGGTGGACACGCAGGGCTACCGCGACCCGCAGGACCTGCAAGGCGCCATCGACGCCGACCCGCTGCGCCGCGCGCGCGAACGCGCCCTGGCGCGCGGCGCCACGCTCGCGCAGCTCGACGCCATCGACGCCGAGGTGCGCGCCGAGATCGACGACGCCGTGGCTTTCGCCGACGCCTCGCCCGCGCCCGACCCGGCCAGCGCGTTCACCGACATCCAGACCACCGGAGCCGGCCCATGGCACTGATCCGAACCACCTACGCCGACGCCGCCGTGCGCGCCCTGGCCAACGCCATGCGCGCCGACCCGCGCGTCGTGGTGCTGGGCGAGGACGTGGGCCGCGGCGGCATCTTCCAGCAGTACAAGGGCCTGCAGGCCGCCTTCGGGCCCGAGCGCGTGATCGACACGCCCATCTCCGAGGCCACCATCGTCGGCGCCGGCGTGGGCATGGCGCTCGTGGGCATGCGCCCCGTGGTGGAAATGCGCGTGGTCGACTTCGCGCTCTGCGCCATGGACGAGATCGTCAACCAGGCCGCCAAGAACCGCTACATGTTCGGTGGCCAGGGCCGCGTGCCGCTGGTGATGCGGCTGCCCATCGGCTTCTGGTCCAACTCGGCGGCGCAGCACTCGCAAAGCCTGGAGGCCTGGTTCGCCCACCTGCCCGGCGTGGTGGTGATGTGCCCCGCCACCCCGCAGGACAACTACAGCATGCTCACCCAGGCCCTGCGCGGCGAGGACCCGGTGATCTACATGGAGAACAAGGAACTCTGGGGCCTGGAGGGCGACGTGGACGAATCCCTCGTCGCCACGCCCGGCCGCGCGAACGTTCTGCGGCGCGGCGATGACCTCACCCTCGTGAGCTGGTCCGCCGCCGTGCGCACCGCCAGCCAGGCCGCCGACGAGCTGGCCGCGTTGGGCGTGCGCGCCAGCGTCATCGACCTGGGCACGCTCTGGCCCTGGGACCGCGACACCGTGCTGGCCGACTGCGCGCGCACGCGCCGCCTGCTGGTGGTGCACGACGCGGTGCAGGCCGGCGGCTTCGGCGCCGAGGTGGCGGCCACCGCCGCGCAGGCCACGGGCTGCCGCGTCGGCCGCCTGGGCGCGCCGCGCATTCCCGTGGGCTACGCCACGCGCCTGGAGACCGTGGCCCGCGTCTCCCCGTCCGCCGTCGTCGAGGCGGCGCAACAGCTCATGGCCGACGCCGCGCAGGCAACGGCCGCCTGATCCCCCTTCTGTTTTCACTCACCACCGACAAGACCATGAAAGTTTTCTACGACAAGGACTGCGATCTGTCCCTCATCAAGGGCAAGACGGTCGCGATCATCGGCTACGGCAGCCAGGGCCACGCGCACGCGCAGAACCTCAACGACAGCGGGGTGAAGGTGGTGGTGGGCCTGCGCAAGGGCGGCGCGAGCTGGGACAAGGTGGGCAAGGCCGGGCTGAAGGTGCTGGAGGTCAACGAGGCGGTGAAATCGGCCGACGTGGTGATGATCCTGCTGCCCGACGAGCAGATCGCCGAGGTCTACCGCAACAACGTGGAGCCGAACATCAAGCAGGGCGGCTCGCTGGCCTTCGCGCACGGCTTCAACGTGCACTACAACCAGGTGGTGCCGCGCGCCGACCTGGACGTGTGGATGGTGGCGCCCAAGGCGCCGGGCCACACGGTGCGCAGCACCTACGCGCAGGGCGGCGGCGTGCCGCACCTGGTGGCGGTGCACCAGGACAAGAGCGGCAAGGCGCGCGATCTGGCGCTGAGCTACGCCATGGCCAACGGTGGCGGCAAGGCCGGCATCATCGAGACCAACTTCAAGGAAGAGACCGAGACGGACCTGTTCGGCGAGCAGGCGGTGCTGTGCGGCGGCGCGGTCGAGCTGATCAAGATGGGCTACGAGACGCTGGTGGAAGCCGGCTACGCGCCCGAGATGGCCTACTTCGAGTGCCTGCACGAGTTGAAGCTGATCGTGGACCTGATCTATGAGGGCGGCATCGCCAACATGAACTACTCGATCTCCAACAACGCGGAGTACGGCGAGTACGTG
>NZ_MKSS01000146.1:0-14349 GCF_001897365.1 Hydrogenophaga sp. 70-12 | reverse complement strand
CGGCTGCAGGCGAAAGCGGCTGTCGTAGAAGCCGATGTCCACGTCGGTGAGGTGCAGGTTGTGCACGCTCACGTCGCAGCTGACGGGCAGGCCCTCGGCCTTGGCGGCGCGCACCAGGTCCACGCCGGCCGCGCTGCTGAGGCGGCACAGGTGCACGCGCGCGCCGCCCTTGGTGGCGCGCATGAGCTCGAACAGCGTGTGCAGCGCGATGGTCTCCGCCGCGACGGGCACGCCGGCCAGGCCCAGGCGCGTGGCCAGCGGGCCGCTGGCGGCCACACCCTTGCCCAGCCACAAGTCCTGCGGGCGCAGCCACACGGTGTAGCCGAAGGTGGCCGCGTACTGCAGCGCGCGCAGCAGCACCTGGGTGTTCTGGATGGTGGTTTCGGCCTGTCCGAAGCCCACGCAGCCGGCCTCGGTGAGCTCGGCCATCTCGGTCAGCACCTCACCGGCCAGGCCGCGCGTGAGCGCGCCGAGCGGGAAGACGCGCGAGCGGTGCAGCTTCTCGGCGCGGAACTTGAGCATGTCCACCAGGCCGGGCTCGTCGAGCACGGGCTCGGTGTCGGGCGGGCAGACCAGCGAGGTGACGCCGCCGGCCACCGCCGCCGCGGTCTCGCTCTCCAGCATGCCGGCGTGTTCCTGGCCGGGTTCCTTCAGCCGCACGGACAGGTCCACCAGGCCCGGCGCGACCACGCAGCCAGCGGCGTCGATGGTGCGCGCGGGGTGGAAGTCGGCGGCGACCCGGCCGATGGCGATGATGCGACCGGCGGCGATGGCGACGTCGGCCATCTCGTCGCGGCCGCTGGCCGGGTCGATCACGCGGCCGTTCTGGATCAGGATTTTCATGCGGGTGTCACCTTGGAATCGCGGTGCCGGACGGGATCGATCAGCTCGCGCAGCGCGGCCACCAGGGCCTCGCATTCGGCCGGCGAGCCGATGGTGATGCGCAGGTGCTCGGCGATGCGCGGCTGGTTGAAGTGGCGCACCAGGATGCGGCGCTCGCGCAGGTCTTGCTGCAGCCGGGCCGCGCTGTGGCGCGGGTGCCGCGCGAGCAGGAAGTTCGCGCTCGAGGGCAGGCAGTGAAAGCCCAGGGCCTGCAGCTCGCGCGCGAGCCATTCGCGGCTGTCGACGATGCGCCGCGTGAGCGAGGCGAAGTGCGCCTGGTCCTCCAGCGCGGCCTGCGCGCCGGCCAGCGCCACGCGGTCCAGCGGGTAGGAGTTGAAGCTGTCCTTGACGGTGCTCAGCGCCCGGATCAGGTCGGCGTGGCCCAGGGCGAAGCCCACGCGCAGGCCCGCGAGGGCGCGCGACTTGGACAGGGTCTGCACCACCAGCAGCTGGGGAAACTCGTCGACGAGCGACACGGCGCTCTGCGCGCCGAAGTCCACGTAGGCCTCGTCCACCACCAGCACCGAATCGGGGTTGCGCTCCAGCAGCCAGCGGATCTCGCCCAGGGACAGCGCGATGCCGGTGGGCGCGTTCGGGTTGGGCAGCACGATGCCGCCGTTGGGCTGCAGGTAGTCGGCCACCCGCACGCGGAATTCGGCGTCCAGGGGCACGGGCTGGCAGGCCACGCCGTAGAGCGCGCAGTAGACCGGGTAGAAGGAGTAGCTCACGTCGGGCACCAACACCGGCCGGCCGTGGCGCAACAGGCCCATGAAGGCGTGCGCCAGCACCTCGTCCGAGCCGTTGCCCACGAAGACCTGCTCCACCCGCAGCCCCTGCTGCGCGGCGATGGTCTGGCGCAGCGCCAGCGCCGAGGAATCGGGGTAGAGGCGCAGCCGCTCGTCCACCGCCTCGGCCATGCGCCGCAGCGCCAGCGGCGAGGGCGGGTAAGGGCATTCGTTGGTGTTGAGCTTGATCCAGCCCGTGCCCTGCGGCTGTTCGCCGGGCGTGTAGGCGCTCAGCCCGCGCAGGGGCGGGCTCCAGAAGCGCGTGTCGGGGTCGGGCGCGGGGGTGCTCACGCTTCGTTGCCCGCGACGATGGACATCACCGCCATGCGCACGGCGATGCCGAAGGTGACCTGCGGCAGGATCACGCTCTGCGGACCGTCCACCACGGCGGAGTCGATCTCCACGCCGCGGTTGATGGGGCCCGGGTGCATGACGATGGCGTCGGGCTTGGCCCACTTCAGGCGCTCGGGCGTGAGGCCGAAGCTCTTGAAGTACTCCTGGCTGGAGGGCAGCAGCGCGCCGCTCATGCGCTCGTTCTGCAGGCGCAAGGTGATGACCACGTCGCAGCCCTTGATGCCCTCCTCCAGCGTGTGGCACACGCGCACGCCCATGTGCGACAGGTCGCTCGGCACCAGGGTGCGCGGGCCGACCACGCGCACGTCGGGGCAGCCCAGGGTGGTGAGGGCGTGGATGTCGGAGCGCGCCACGCGCGAGTGCAGCACGTCGCCCACGATGGCCACCGACAGCTTCGTGAAGTCCTGCTTGTAGTGGCGGATGGTGTACATGTCGAGCAGGCCCTGCGTGGGGTGCGCGTGGCGCCCGTCGCCGGCGTTGACCACGTGCACGTGCGGGGCCACGTGCTGCGCGATCAGGTAGGGCGCGCCCGACTCGCTGTGGCGCACGACGAAGATGTCGGCCGCCATGGCGCTGAGATTGGCGATGGTGTCGAGCAGCGACTCGCCCTTGGCGGTGGAGCTGCGCGCGATGTCGAGGTTGATGACGTCGGCGCTCAGCCGCGTGGCCGCGATCTCGAAGGTGGTGCGCGTGCGCGTGCTGTTCTCGAAGAACAGGTTGAACACGCTCTTGCCGCGCAGCAGCGGCACCTTCTTCACCTCGCGGTTGCTCACGCTGGTGAAGCTGGACGCGGTGTCGAGGATGTGCGTGAGGATGTCGCGCGACAGGCCCTCGGTGGAGAGCAGGTGGATGAGCTCGCCGTTCTTGTTGAGCTGGGGGTTGCGGGCGGGGGTCATGTTTGGCTTTCCAGCACGAAGCGCAGGCGGCCGTCGCCGTCGCGCGCGAGTTCGAGCGACTGGCCGGCGGGCACCTCGACATGGGCCATGCTCAGCTGCGCCTCGATCGGCAGCTGGCGTCCGCCGCGATCGACCAGCACGGCCAGGCGCACGCTCGCGGGGCGGCCGTGGTCGAAGAGCTCGTTGAGCACGGCGCGCAGCGTGCGGCCGGTGTAGAGCACGTCGTCGATCAGCAGCAGGCTCGCGCCGTCCACCTCGAAGGGCAGCTGGGTCTGCACGCTGCTGGCCAGGCCGCGGCGCGCGAAGTCGTCGCGGTGCATGACGGACGAGACCACGCCGCAGGCGCCGGGCTGTTTCAGGTCGGCGTGCAGGCGCTCGGCGATCCAGGCGCCGCCGGTGGCGATGCCCACGAGCCGCGTCGCGGGTTCGGCCTCCAGCACGGCCCGCACGCGCGTGAGCAGTTGCGCGTAGAGCGCTTCGGCATCGGGTGGGGTCAAGGCAGGCTCCTCAGGAACTGTTCCAGGATGATGCAGGCGGACGCGGCGTCGGCGTCCCGCGCGCCCTGCGCGTGCGCCTCGGTGGTGCTGTAGCGCTCGTCCACCTCGAACACGGGCAGGCCATGGCGGCCGTGCAGGCGGCGCGCGAACTTGCGCGCCATGGCGGTGTTGGCGTGCTCGGCGCCGTCGGGGTGGAAGGGCACGCCCACCACCAGCGCGTCGGGCGCCCACTCGCGGATGCGCTCGGCCGCGCGCTCCAGGCGCGCGTCGCCGGTGGCCACGATGGTGGGCTGCGGCGTGGCGCTGCGGGTGAGCCGGTTGCCCGTGGCCACGCCGGTGCGGCGCTGGCCCAGGTCAAAGGCCAGGAAGGTCTGCAGCGTGGCGGCGACTTCGGGCATGGCCGGCTCAGGCATGGCCGGCATCGGGTGAGAGCATCCAGGGCTGCTGCAGGCCCAGCAGGGCCATGGCGCGCTCGTAGCGCTCGGCCACCGGGGCCTCGAAAATGATCTCGATGTCGGCCGGCACCGTGAGCCAGGCGTTCTCGGCGAGCTCGGACTCGAGCTGGCCCTGGCCCCAGGAGGCGTAGCCCAGCGAAACGAACACGCGGCGCGGACCGGCGCCGGCCGCCATGGCCTCGAGCACGTCCTTGGAGGTCGTCATTTCCAGACCGCCGGGGATGGACAGCGTGGAGGCGTAAACCGACTCGCCGTCCTGCTCGGGGTTGACGGCCTCGTGCAGCACGAAGCCGCGCTCGGTCTGCACCGGGCCGCCCTGGAACACGGGCAGTTCCATGAGGTCTTCGCGCGACAGCGGCAGCTCGACCTTCTCGAACAGCTTGGGCAGCAGGATGTCGCTGGGCTTGTTGATCACCAGGCCGAGGGCGCCGCGTTCGCTGTGTTCGCACATGAACACCACGCTGCGGCCGAACAACTCGTCGGTCAACCCCGGCATCGCGATCAGGAAATGATGGGTCAGGTTGGTCGGAGCAAAATCGGCGGCCATGCGTGGATTCTATGTCCCGCCCCCCGCCCGCCCGGCTTCGCCGGTCACCTCCGCCAGCCACCGACCATGAGCCATTTCGACGCCGGCCTGATGTGGTTCCGCCGCGACCTGCGCGCCAGCGACAACGCGGCCCTGCACCACGCGCTGCGCCACTGCCGCCAGCTGTGGTGCGTGTTCGTGTTCGACCGCGACATCCTGGACCCGCTGCCGCGCGCCGACCGCCGGGTGGAGTTCATCCGCGAATCGCTGGTGGCGCTGGACGCGCGGCTGCGCGAGCTGGGCGCCGAGCACGGCCGGCCGGGCACTGGCCTGATCGTGCTGCACGACCAGGCCTCGCGCGCCATCCCCGCGCTGGCCGAGCGCCTGGGCGTGCAGGCCGTGTTCGCCAACCACGACGACGAACCCGCCGCGCTGGCGCGCGACGCCCAGGTGCTGGGCGCGCTGGCGCACCAGGGCGTGCTGCTGCGCACCCACAAGGACCACGTGATCTTCGAGCGCCGCGAGGTGCTCACGCAGTCCGAGCGGGCCTTCGGCGTGTTCACGCCCTACAAGAACGCCTGGCTCAAGGCGCTCACGCCCTTCCACCTCAAGGCCTACCCGATCGCCAAGCACGCGGGCGCGCTGGCGCCCTTGCCCGAGGGCCTGTCGCGCCCGGTGCCCACGCTGGCGGAGATCGGCTTCCAGCGCACCAACCTCTCACAGCTCGCCCTGCCCACCGGCGAGGACGGCGCGCACCAGCTGTTCGACGACTTCCTGCAGCGCATCGACCGCTACGACGAGGCGCGCGACTACCCGGCGGTCAAGGGCCCCAGCTACCTGAGCGCGCACCTGCGCTTCGGCACCGTGTCCGTGCGCGCGCTGGCGTCCATCGCACACGGGCTGCACGCCCAGGGCAACCCGGGCGCCAGCACCTGGCTGTCCGAGCTCATCTGGCGCGACTTCTACCACCAGATCCTGGCCAACTTCCCGCACGTGGTGCAGCGCGCCTTCAAGCCTGCCTACGACGCCGTGCGCTACGAGCACGGCAAAGCCGCCGACGCCCTGTTCCAGGCCTGGTGCGAGGGCCGCACCGGCTACCCGCTGGTGGACGCGGCCATGGCGCAGATTCTCCAGACCGGCTACATGCACAACCGCCTGCGCATGGTGGTGGCCAGCTTTCTGGTGAAGGACCTCGGCATCCACTGGCAATGGGGCGAGCGCTACTTCGCCGAGCACCTGATCGACTTCGACCTCGCGGCCAACAACGGCGGCTGGCAGTGGGCCAGCTCCAGCGGCTGCGACGCGCAGCCCTGGTTCCGCATCTTCAACCCCGTCACCCAGAGCGAACGCTTCGACCCGCAGGGCCGGTTCATCCGGCGCTACCTGCCCCAACTCGCCGGCCTGCCGGACGCGGCGATCCATGCGCCCTGGAAGGCCAGCCCGGTGGAGCTGGCCGCCGCCGGCCTGGTGCTCGGCGACAACTACCCCCTGCCGCTGGTGGACCACGCGCAGGCCCGCGAGAAGACCCTGGCGCGTTATGCGGTGGTGAAAGAAGCGGGGGGCTGATCGGCCGGCGAGGTTTCCGGTGCCGATCGACCCGTGGAAGGACCCGGCGGGGGCGTTCTACCAGGACGTTCTCAGCGGCCTGGGAGCGTGAGGCGCCAGCGGCCGGGGCCGCCGGCCCTCAGGCGTCGGCGGTGGTCTTGGCGTAGCGCGCCACCAGCACCAGCAGCTCGTCTTCGGAATAGGGCTTGCCCAGGTAGTGGTCCACGCCCAGTTCTCGCGCGTGCTCGCGGTGCTTCTCGGCGATGCGCGAGGTGATCATGATCACCGGCAGATCGGCCAGGCGGGCGTCGGCCCGGATGTTGCGCACGAGGTCGAAACCGTCCATGCGCGGCATCTCGATGTCGGACAGCACCACGGCCGGGCGCTCCACCTGCAGCCGCTCCAGCGCCTGCAGGCCGTCGGCCGCCAGCGCCACGCGGTAGCCCTCGCGCTGCAGCAGGCGCTGGGTGACGCGGCGCACCGTGATGGAGTCGTCGACCACCAGCACCAGCGGCACGCTGGCCAGCGCGGCCTCCGCGCCGGCGTCGCCGCCCGTGGCGGCGCGCTCCGTGGCCTGGGGCAGGGCCGCCTGCTGGCGCACCCATTCGGGCACCTGCGGTCCGTACACCGTGGACAACGCCACCGGGTTGTAGATCAGCGCCACCGCGCCCGAGGCAAGCACCGACATGCCTGCCAGGCCCGGCAGCCGCGACAGCTGCGCGCCCAGGTTCTTGACCACGACTTCCTGGTTGCCCAGCACCTCGTCGACGTGCATGGCCAGGCGCTGGGACGCGCTGCGGAAGACCACCACCGGCAGCGTGCGGTTCTGCGGCTCCTGCGACTGCGCCGTGGACTGCAACAGGGCGCCGCTCCAGAAGAAGGGCACGTCCTCGTCGCCATGGCGCATGTGGCCGCTGGCGTAGGCCGCCTGCAGCTCGGCCGGCGGCACGCGGCGCACGATCTCCACCAGGTTCGACGGCACGCCGAACATGAGCTCGCCCGCGCGCAGCATCACCACCTGCGTGACCGCCGTGGTCAGCGGCAGCACCAGCTTGAACGAGGTGCCCTGCCCGGCGCGCGTGGCGGTCTCGATGCGGCCACCGAGCGCGAGCACGTCGCTGCGCACCACGTCCATGCCGATGCCGCGCCCGGCCAGCTCGGAGACTTCGCGGGCCGTGCTGATGCCGGCCTCGAAGATGAGCTGGGCGGCGTGCTCGTCGTCAATGACTTGATCGGGCGCCAGCAGGCCGGCCTCGCGGGCCTTCTCGCGCAGGCGCTCCAGGTCGATGCCGCCGCCGTCGTCGGCGAACACCAGCGAGACGTCGTTGCGCTCCTGGTGCAGTTCGATGTCGATGCGGCCTTCGGCCGGCTTGCCGCGCTGCTCGCGCAGCTCGGGCGATTCGATGCCGTGGGCCACGTGGTTGCGCAGCAGGTGTTCGAAGGTGCCGGTCATGCGGTCCAGCACGCCCCGGTCCATTTCGATGTTGCCGCCGGTGATGTCCAGGCGCACCTGCTTGCCGGTTTCCTTGGAGGCCTGGCGCACCACGCGGTACAGGCGCTCGGAGATGCCCTCGAACTCCACCATGCGCGTGCGCAGCAGGTCGCGCTGCAGCTCGCGCGTCTGCCGCGCCTGGGCCACCAGGTTGTCTTCGGTCGCTTCCACGGCGCGCTGCAGGTTGCGCTGCAACGTGGCCACGTCGTTCACCGACTCGGCCATCATCCGGGTCAGCTCCTGCACGCGGGTGAAGCGGTCGAATTCCAGCGGGTCGAAGGCCTGCACGTGGTCGCGGGCCTGGGCCAGGCGCGATTGCATCTGCGTCTCGGCCTGCAGCTCGATGTCGCGCAGCTGCTGGCGCAGGCGGTCCAGGTTGCCCGTGAGGTCCTTCAGCGAGGCACGCAGCGTGACGACCTCGGCTTCCATGCGCGAGCGCGAGATGATCACCTCGCCGGTCTGGTTGACCAGGCGGTCGAGCAGCTCGGGGCGCACGCGCACGGCGGCCCCACCGCGCGCCGCCAGCTGGGCCGGCGCGATGGGCGCGACGAAGTGGGCGCCCAGGGCGCTGGTCGCGGCGAGCGGCGCGGCCGGCACCGCGGCCTCGGCCACGGGCTGCGCCTCGGGCGCGGGCTGCGCCTGTGTCTCGGGCGCGGACTGCACCACGGCGCCGGTCTGGGCGTCGGGGTGCCGCAGGGCGTCGAAGCGCGCCACGATGGCGTCGAAGGCGCTTTGCAGCACCTCCAGGTCGCTGGCGCGCTGCACGTCGGAACCCAGGCGCTCGGCCGCGGTTTCCATGCGGTGGGCCATTTCACCCAGGCGCAGGGCGCCGGCCAGGCGGGCACTGCCCTTGAGCGTGTGCAGGCCGCGCAGCACCTCGGCGCGCGCGTTGCCGTCGTCGGGACGGGCGCTCCACTGGCGCAGGGCCGCGCCCATCTGCGGCAGCAGTTCCTGGGCCTCTTCCTCGAAGATGGGGAACAGGTCGACGTCGATGGTGTCGACCGCGTCGATGTCGTCGTCGATGTCCTGGTGGCCGGCGGGCGCCAGTGCGGCGCGCGCCGGCTCGGGCGCGGCGGGCAGGTCCCACTGGGTCACGGAACCGGCGCTGGTGTCCAGGGCCTCGTCGGCCGCCGAAGGTGTCGGCGCGGGCTCGTCGTCGGCCGGCAGCAGCTCGACCTCGTCGCTGACGGTGAGGAACACCTCGTCGTCGGCCGTGGCGGGCGCGGCCGACGGCGGCTCGCCAAAGGCCAGCGGGTCGTGCACCACCCGCACCAGCGACTGCAGCACGAAGGGATCGGCTTCCTTCAGGAAGCCCGCCGCGAACTGGTGCAACAAGCGGCGGATGTCTTCACCGGCGTCCACGAACAGCTGGCCCAGCGCGGCCGGCGCCTGCTGTCCCTCGCGCTGGCGCGCGGCCACCGAGCCCAGCGCGTGCTCCAGCGCGCGCGCGACGCCGGACAGCGATTCGAAGCCGACGGTGCCCGAGCTGCCCGCCAGCGAGTGCGCGAGCGCCTCGGCCGACTCGGGCACCGGCACATGGGTCTCCATGGCCCACTCGGACAGGCTGGTGCCCAGGCGGCGGGACCACTCGTCGGCCTCGTTGAGGAAGACGTTGTAGAGCTTGTGGCCAATGCGCAGCGAGCCGATTTCGCGCACGGGCTCCTCGGCAGGGGCGCTCACCAGGGGCACGGGCATGGACACCGGCTCGGCGGGCGGCAGCGGCGCCGGCGCCGTCAGCTCGATTTCCTGGATGTCGGCAAAACCGGATTCGACGGCCTCGCGCGGGAAGTCCTCCAGCTGGTCGAACTCGGGCGGCACCACGGGCGCGGCCACCGGGGGCTGGTCCCGCGCCTCGGCCGGCGTCGCCTGTGCGGCTTCGGCTTCGGCTTCGGCTTCCGCTTCGGCTTCGGCTTCGGCTTCGGCGGGTGCGTCGGTCGCGGCTGGCTCGGGCGCCTCGGCGGCCGCGGGTTGCGCGACGGCCGCCAGCAGGTCGAGGTCGATGTCGGCGAGCAGCGGAACCTCGAGCGCGGCCTCGGACAAGGGCTCGGGCAGGGGCAGGTCGCCGAAGCCGGTGGAGGGCGCGGCCGCGTCGGCCGCCGGTGCCTGGGCCGGCGGCTCGGCCTCGGCCCCTGGCGGCTCGTCGTCCAACGCGATGTCGATGGGTTCCTGTGCCACGGTGGCGGGGGGCGCCTGCAGGGGCAGCCACACGCCCTGGGCCTTCAGGGCCTCGGCGCTGGCCCGGAAGGGCTGCGAGCGCCAGGCGGACGCCTGCTGGGCCGCGATGTCCCGCACCCAGCGTTCGAATTGATCCAGGGCCTCGCCCGACAGGCCCAGCAAGGCTTCGCTGGCGGGCCGCTGCTCGGCCAGCACGGCGTTGAGCAACTGCTCCAGGGCCCAGGCCGCCTCGCCGAACTCATTGAGGCCAACCATGCGGGAGCTGCCCTTGAGCGTGTGGAAGGCGCGGCGCAGCGTGGTCAGGTGGTCGAGATCGGAGGGCTGCTCGCGCAGGTGCGAGACCGCTTCGCGGCCATTGGCCACGACCTCGCGCGCTTCCTCCAGGAAGATGTCGAGCAGGTCGTCTTCGTCCGTGTCGTCGGCCGCCGGTGCGTCGGAGGGAGCCGCCGGCGCGTCGGGCGCGGCGGCTTCGGTCAGCCCGACCAGCGCCTGCGCGCCGACCGCGGCGTCATCGCGCACCACGGCTTCGGCGGCCTCGCGCGCGGCCTTGGCCACCGCCGGCTGTTCGGCCAGCGCGGCCTGGTCGGCGAGCGAATCCAGCTGCTGGCTCAGGCCGCTGAGGTCGTCCAGTCCACCGAAGACGCTGTCGACCACGCGGCGCACGCCCGCCTGCAAGGCCTCGGCGTCGCTGCGGGCGGGCGGCGAGCGGTCGCGGCCCACACTGGCGCGCCCCATGAGCGGGACCAGGCCGCCTTTGTCCTCGTCGAAGACGAAGAGCTTCTTGGCCAGCGCCGGCTGGTAGCTCAGCATGTCCACCAGGAAACTCAGCGCGCTCAGGTTGTCGCCGAGCTGCTGGAAGGTGCCGGCCTCACGGGCCAGGGCCTCGTCGACCTCGGTGTCCAGGATCTGCTCGACGCTGCCGCGCATGCGGGTGACGGCCTGCACCGCGTGGTCCAGGCCCAGCACCGACAGCACGCCGCGCATCTGGGCCAACTGGGTCACCGCGACGTGCAGGCCCGCTTTTTCCTGCGGCTGGCGGAAGAACTGGTCGAGCGATTTTTCGACCTCGCCGAGCGACACCTTCAGCTCGTCGACCACGCTGCCCATGGTCTGGCGGTCGCTGACGCGGCGGTAGAGCTGCTCCATCCACCCGTCCAGCGGGCGGGCCGCCTCGCCGTCGATGACGCTGCCCAGGCGCTGCGCCAGGTCCTGCGTGCGCGCCGCGAGCTCGGGCTCGGCGGGATCGAAGTCCTCGAACGCGGCCTCCAGGTACAGGGTGGTCGTGGCCACTTCCATGGCGAGCTCGGGGCGCACGCCGCCGGGCTCGTTCACGGCGCGATCGGCCGCCTTGACCAGCGCCGCCGCGAGCGGCGCGCTGGGCGGATGCAGTTTGAGCAGCGACTCGCCAATCAGGCCGAACTGGTCGCCGACCTGGCGGGCCCGGGCATGGTCGCCACCCGAGAACAGGGACCAGGCCTCCTTGGCCGTCTGGATGCGTTTGCGGGCCTGCGCCAGCACGGCGGGGTCGTAGCGGCCCAGCGTGGCCTGGTGGTAGTCGGCCGGGCGGTAGCGCTGCAGCCCATAGGTCTCGCGCACGGCGCCCAGGTGCTGGGTGGCGGCCGCGTCGGCGGGCTGGCTCTGCGCGCAGAAGAACAGCAGGTCGTGCAGCAGGGTTTCCGACACCTGGCCGGTGCCGGCGGCCATCTGGCCGAACTGCATGAGCAGGCGCGACGCCGCCCGCTTCACGTACACGTCGAACGGCAGGCCAGGCCCGCCCGCGGCCTCGAAGAAGGCCGCCGCCACGCGCCAGAACGTGCGCTGGCGCGGCTCCGCGGCGGCGGCGGACATGCCGCCGCACAGCTTGGCCAGTTGCTGGCAGGCCGCCGCGCTCTGCGTCTTGACGACGAGCAGGATCAGGCGGTCGAACAGCGAACGGACCGCCGGGCTGACATCGAGCGGCTTGGCGCCCGGCGGCGCCGGCATATCGATCGCCCGGTGATCAAAATCCCAGAGGTCCGAGGGATGCACGCGCTCGGCGCCCGCGAGCTCCAGCACCTCGCGGTACTGCTGGAACAGCGCCACCGGCTGCACGGGCTTGTGGTTGAGCACCGCCTCGAGGTACTCGACCAGGGCGAAGCTGGCGCGTTCCACCCGGCTGGCGGCCTGCTCGTCGCAACTGGCCGGCTTCTGCACGAAGCGCTGCACCGCCGACTCCATGCCGCGCAGCACCTGCGCGGGCGCGCCCAGGCCGACCACCTCCAGCGCCCCCACCGCCTGGTGCAGCTGCTGGCGGGCCATGCGCAGGGCGGCCGGGTCCACCGCTTCGAGATCGCCGTGGCGCGACTGCTCGTTCTCGCGCACGAACCGCCGAATGGCCTTGTTGGCCGCATCGAGCGATTTGCGCAACTCCTCGAAGACCCAGGCCAGTGGCCCAAGGTCGGTGTTGGGCAAGTCCTGCAGAGCGGATTCGGGCGCTTCGGTCATGGGCCTCCCTGATGGATTCGAGCGGTCCGCCGTCAGGCGATCTTGAATCGGGCCACCGACTGGCGCAGTTCTTCGGCCATGGCCGACAGCTCACGCACCTGCTGGGCCGTGGAGCGCGTGCCCTCGCCGGTCTGCTCGGTCACCGCGAAGATGTGCTGGATGTTGCCCGCCACCTCGTTGGCCGACTCGGCTTCGCGGGAGGCGGCGGTGGAGATCTGCTCGATGAGGTCGGCCAGCCGGCGCGACACGCGGTCGATTTCGGACAGCGCGGTGCCCGCGTTGTCGGACAGCCGGGCCCCGGCGACCACGCCCTGCGTGGAGCGCTCCATGGCGGCCACCGCGTCCTGCGTGTCGGTCTGAATCGCCTTCACCAGCGCCGCGATCTGGCGCGTGGCGTCGGCCGAGCGTTCGGCCAGGCGCTGCACCTCTTCCGCCACCACCGAGAAGCCCCGGCCCGCTTCACCGGCGGACGCGGCCTGGATGGCGGCGTTGAGGGCCAGCACGTTGGTCTGTTCGGTAATGTCCGAGATCAGTTCGGTGATCTCGCCGATCTCCTGCGAGGACTCGCCCAGCCGCTTGATGCGCTTGGAGGTTTCCTGGATCTGGTCGCGGATGGCGTTCATGCCGCCGATGGCGTCCTGCACCGCCTGCAGGCCGGATTCGGCGGCCTGCAGCGAGGCCCGGGCCACCTGGGCCGACTCCTGCGCCTGGCTGGACACCTGGTTGATGCGCTGCGCCATGTCGAGCACCGACTGGCCGGTTTCGCGGATCTCGCGCAGCTGCTCGGTGGAGGCCGCCAGCAGCTCGGTCGAGGTGTTTTCCACCGCCGACGTGGTCTGCGCCACGCGGGTGGCCGTGGCCTGCACGTTGCCCACCAGCGACCGCAGTTCTTCCACGGTGTAGTTCACCGAGTCGGCGATGGCGCCCGTGATGTCCTCCGTCACGGTCGCTTCCTGCGTCAGGTCGCCCTCGGCCACCGTCTGCAGTTCGTTCATCAGGCGAAGAATGGCCGCCTGGTTGGCGTCGTTGACGCGCTTGGCTTCCTGCTCCTGCGCCTCGGCGGACAGCCGCTGGCCTTCGGCCATCATCTGGCGCTGGCGGCTGTCCTGTAGCTGCACGTAGGCCAGGCCGCCCGCGCACAGCAGCGCGAACACCGTGGACAGGGCCAGGGCCAGCAGCTGGCCGCCACCCAGGCCCGAGCGGCCGGAGAGGTCCTGCTGCAGCTTCTCCAGGCCCACGCGCAGCGGTTCGCTGTCGGCCACGATGGCGGCCTGCGCCTCGCGCGCGGCCACCAGGCCCTGCAGGTTGCCCAGGATGGCGCCGGCTTCGACGCGGGTTTCCTCGTAGCGCTGCAGCAGGGCCTGCAGGCGCTCGCGCACTTGCGGGTCGCGGGCGGCGCTCAGGCGCAGCTCGTCGCTGCCCTTGAGCAGGCCGTCCGCCACTTCCTTGAAGGTGATCAGGTCCTTGCCGAGCAGGAACACCGCCTCGGGGCTCACGCCTTCCAGCGTCAGGAACTCGTTGGCCGACTTGCCGATGCGCTGCGTCAGCATCACGAGCTGGCCGGAGGCGGAGATTTCGGCGGCGGGCGCGTTCTGCTGCAGCTTGAGGGAGGAGATCGTCTCAGCGATCTCCAGCAGGTCGGACGACTGGCGGTTGATGGTGCGCAGCGCGGCGCCCACCTGCGTCAGCGTGGCCTGCTGGCCCAGCACGGCCGAAGCGTTGCGCTCGGCGGCGTCGATGCGCGGCAGAAGGTCGTCGAGCGCGCCGCCGTATTCCGGCCCCAGCGGCTCGATCGCCATGTTGCTGTCGCCCTGCTTGAGGCCGCGCACACTGGTGGCCAGCACGCTGGCGCTGTCGCGCACCTCGGGGAAGGCGGTGGGGCTGCCCACCAGCGCCTGCGACACGCTCTTGGCCAGACGCTGCGACTGCATCAGCGCCTGACCGCTGGCGGCCACCTGCTGGCTGATCTTTTCCGCCTGGCTCAGCACGAAGAACGTGATGGCGCCCAGCACCAGCAGCGCGAAGGCCAGCAGCACCGCGAGCGAGCGCTGGTGCTGTTCCGCCGGGCGGCGACCCAGAATGGGCAGTGAAACCAGCGCGTCCTTGGGCGTGTCGCCATCGTCCTCGGTGATCAGCAGGTTGTCGTCGAGATCCCCCGTGTTGGCGTCGGGCGCCAGGCGGGCCGCGGCAAGCTCCGCGATCTCCTGATCCGTCACGCCGGCCAGGTCAGGCTCATCCGCCTCCTTGTTCTTCTTGGA
>NZ_MKSS01000145.1:0-14366 GCF_001897365.1 Hydrogenophaga sp. 70-12 | reverse complement strand
TACTTCTGACTGGCTCAGGAATTCGAGGGGACCACAGCTCGGCCCGATCCTGAAGTCCCATGTTTGTGGCCAAAACGGCTAGCACAGCAGAGACGACGCTTAGGAGGCCGGTTGCGACCTTTACCCAAAGCTCTGGCTGCTCTTGCAGCGTGACGAACACAGTTGTTCCGACGATCGCTGACAGGCCCGCTGCGCAGTTGGACAGCACTCTATGACGCGAAGCCAACCGCTCGGCCATCTTGTAATGGCCGACCGCCACCGCGGAACAGCGTCGATACCATTCGTCCGGCACGTTGGCTGGCGTTCCGAGAGCTCGTTGTGATTCATTCATTGCTATTTCTCCCTGATGTACCTAAACGAAGCGCTAGTCGACCCCAGCGCCCGGACTCGAATGTTAGACACGAAAGACAGTTTCATATCCGAGCTCAGCCAAGTAGTCGGTACGAGCAATGATCTCCTTTTCTCCCCAAGACTGAGCAGAGGAGAGGTGCGTATCGAGGGGAATTCCAGCCTTCTTGAAGGCTGGCAGTTTGTGAGAGAAGCTTTTATTGCCCAGCTGCACGTTTAGGTTATGCGGCAGAAGAACAAGATTACCCAGGCGTCCGCTAGCGGCACCTTGGGCTGCACCAGCGGGTTTCTCTGCCGCTATGTGTTCAATGGTCATCTGCCCATAGTCAACTGGTGTCCCCCGCCAATGAGCATCAAACCTACGAAGAAGATACTGCACCAGAGACTTCTGCTTCGTACTTGTGGACAAATATTCAACCGCACGGAAGTTGGCTACGAACTCCTCCTTGGCTGGAACCCTAGCGCGCATTTTTTCTCGGAAATCCTTGAGAATGACACTGCAACTAGCCTTGTTTTCGGCGTTCGAAATTGCCTCGGCTGTAGCGGCATACATCTTGGCTGTACCGCCACCCGTGCGTTGTGCCGTGATCGCAGTGAACTGGACATGAAAGTTCTCCATATCTCGGAGAATGTCGCGCAACTGCGAAAGTGACATCTTCTGTGCATCGTAGGCCCGGAGCAGACTAAGGACATCCTAGCGGAGACCTTCGCTCAAGGGTGCAATGCGGCTGGCCGCTATGTGGGCCACACCGGATCTAGCCGCAGGCTCCACCAGCGGCAGCTCACGCTGCAGAGACGCCTTTCGAGTTGTCAGGCGCGAGCACACCAGCGAGAGGGATGACGCGGTTTCTACGCGTTCAGGCTCTTGTGCATGTCGCTATGTGCGACTTGGTGGAATGACGTGTGCACCTCGTTGGGTACCTGTCAGAAAGCCCAACGATACCCAGCAACGCTGCTGACGATTCAAGTCTTTAGCCTTCGTCAGGCACGTACTCGAACAAGTCAGCTACGCCGACGCTGAAGTACTTGCAGAGCGCGTTGACGGCATCGAGATCGATCCTGGTTGCAGTCTCCTGATACAGAAGCGTAATGGTGTTCCGGTGAAGGCCGGTGTCCCGCGCGACGTCGCTGATCTTGAGCTTTCGCTCCCCCATAAGGCGGGACAGGTGGCACTTGATCACATCACTCTCCGTGTCTTTTTTTCACTCAGGATGCAAAAAAGCACTTGACAGTGGCATTTAGGCGTCCATAATGTCGTCCAAGATGACAAAAAACGATCCATCGAGCGTTTTTGACATCTGAATTGTCGCATTGGATGAAAGGAGTGACCAGTGTCTACAGCGACCTACCTCACCACGGACGAGCTTTCCGCTCGGATCAAGTACGACAGCCGAACGATCCGCGATCGGCTCAAAGACAGCGTTCTTATCGAAGGGCGTCACTACATTCGCCCCTTCGGTGGTCGTAAGACGCTTTACATCTGGGAGCACATCGAGGCCGATATGGCGATGGCGTCATCGGGCGGCTCTGCCACGATTCCGCTGGCCAATGGAGGCATGCTCCATGGGTAGTATCCGCCGCCTCGACAGCAAGGGCACGCTGTTCCTTGACTTCCGATATGCCGGACAACGTCTGCGCGAGTACACCGCTCTCGCGGACACGCCAATGAACCGCAAGCGCCTACAAAAGGCCCTTGAGCGCATCGAAGGCGAAATCGCCCTCGGCACGTTCGACTACGAGAAGACCTTCGGAAAGCCACTTCCGGCCAAGTCTGGCCAGACGGACTCCGAAGCTTCAAGCAACGACGCTGAAGCTTCTCAGCCCACCACGCGCAGCGGCACACCCCTGTTCAAGGACTTCGCCGACATGTGGTTCGCCGAGTGTGAAGTTTCCTGGCGCCGCAGCTACCGCGTCACGCAGCGGGGATCGCTGGACCAGTACCTGATCCCGTACTTCGGGGACAAAGAGGTCGGCCACATCACCAAGGCAGACGTTCTGGCTTTTCGGGCATCACTCGCCAAAGTACCCGCCCGAAAAAGCCTCTCCACGCTGTCCAACCGTCGCATCAACTCCGTGATGAAGCCGCTGCGCCAGATCCTCAACGAGGCGGCCGACCGGCTGGAGTTTACGTCGGCGTTTCGCAACATCAAGCCGCTGAAGATGAAGCGAAGCGACGTCATGCCCTTCACGCTCGAGGAGGTCCAGCAGATCCTCACGACCGTGCGGGCCGACTTCCGTAACTACTTCACCGTGCGCTTCTTCACCGGCATGCGCACGGGGGAAGTCCACGGCCTCAAGTGGAAGTACATCGACTTCGAGCGCCGCCTGATCCTGGTTCGCGAGGCCATCGTGATGAAGGAGGAGGATGAGCTCAAGACCGACGGCAGCGTTCGCGACATCCAGATGACCGACCTGGTGTTCGATGCCCTGCAGGCGCAGTTCAAGGTCACCGGAAAACTCTCCGAGTTCGTCTTCTGCAACCGCAAGGGCGAGCCGATCGACAACCAGAACTTTCTGAATCGGGTCTGGTCGCCGCTGTTGCGCCACCTCAATATCCCTCACCGCAGGGCGTACCAGATGCGGCACACGGCAGCCACGCTGTGGCTTGCTGCCGGCGAAGCACCGGAGTGGATCGCGCGCCAGCTCGGCCACACCAGCACCGAGATGCTGTTTCGGGTGTACAGCCGCTACGTGCCCAACCTGACCCGCCGCGACGGCTCGGCGATGGAGCGGCTCTTGAAGCAGCACATCTCGGTCGCCCCGGTACAGGGTCTGGTGGTGCGCCTGCCGGAAGAGGCGGTCATGTTGCCCGCGGCACAGCAGGCCGGGGCGCACGCTGCATCGGCCGAGACCGCGGCCAACGATGCACTCGATCCGTCGGCTCTCGTGCCGCAGCCTGGCGCGCCGCTTCAGGACGGGCATGCCAGCTCGGCGCCGGCGGCCAACGAGGCGCAAGCCTTCGAAGTGCTGCCTGCGCCGCACCGCCGCAAAGGTGCATCAGGTGCAGAGCGTGTAGGAGGCCGGAATCGAACCGATACCGATCCGGGTGAGGCAGAGCTTGCCGCCTTGCTCAGGCCACCCCCGCTGCCGCCGTTCCTGAGGCACGGCTCATAGCGCCGCGCTGAGCGCCCAGGCGCTTTTCTCGACCAACAAACCCTTACCAGCTGACTGGTTGACCGGCCGGACCGATGTGTCCGCTGCACCGGTGAGGCGAAGCCTTGCCTGAAACAGCCCCAAGACGACAAGAGCACGTCGAAACCACCGCCCAGAACAGCCCGATCTCCGAACCCAAGACCTGACTTTCTCATTCATCACCAAGGACCAAGACCATGAACTCGAATCTCAAGACCACCACCCAGATCAACAACCCGGTCGTTGACCAGGTGGCTCACGGCATCACCGGCCACATCAAGCCGCACGCCGATCCGGTGGCCCACGCGCTGGCCATGCCGACCATCCTGCAGGAGCTCTCCAGGAACATGGGCGAGTTCGAGAAGGAGGTGCGCAGCCAGCTCTCGGCGCGCCTGAACAAGCAGGCGGCCAACGACAAGACCGATCCAGAGAACTCGTCTCTTTCCGACGCGAACACTGGCACGGACATCGGTGGCTTCGCGCCCTATGCCGTCTCCCCCGGCGAAGAAATGCCCAACGTGCTGGGTGAACTCGCCGAGCCCGGCTCGGTGTTTCGAATGAACACGCTGCTGAGCGCCGCTTTCCCGTTCGGCCCCGTGGGCCCGTACATGAACCAGAACGGCCAGATCTGCCAGCGCCGCGAGGGCAGTGCGTCGATCGCCCTGCTGGGCAGCGGTGACCAGACGCTGGTGCTGCCCACGCCCACGGAGCAGACCGAAATCGCCCAGTCGGCTTCTCCCCGCGTGCGCTGGATCCGCGCCGCTAAGACACGAGTGCCCGGCGTGCCTAGTGATGCTCTGCTGGTCACGGGCATCGATCAGCCGCGATCGGGCCGCGGCTCCGGCCCCTGGCTGCTCGATCACCTGGGCTTGTCGGAAGGCGTCACCGCCGACCTGAGCCACGCCATCCTGAGCCTGAAGCCCGCTCACCAGGCGTTCTTCATGGCCGCGATCGCACGGGCCGACATCGAGCAGGCGCTGGTGGCGCTGCTGCCTGAGGTGCGTGCGCGCAGCGTGGTGCACCCGCTGGCCCTGGGTGTGGTCGCAGCCGAGCAGGTCAACTCTCATGAGCTGACCCGCGACGAAACCTCGCTCGTTCGTCTGGCCTGCCTGATTGCTGAGTTGGGGGCGCTGCATGCAGCGCCGGATCTGATGTCGGGTGGCGACTATTCCTCAAGCGAGGCCATGGCGCGTGAACGCGAAGGCGAGCGCGCCGCGCACCCGCTGACCCAGCTCACGCTGCGGAGCCTGCTCACGCGCTTCATCAACATGGAGCCGATGAGTGCTGAAGGGGATGACCAGGGTGGCATGAAGGGAACTGTTGAAGACGGGGTCAACGATGGGGTCTGGCTGCAGCGGCTGCTCTCCGACGCAGTGCACCAGCAGTACCGCATCGGCAGCAAGCACGGCCCGCTGGGCAAGAATCCGGTGAACCCACGGTTTGCGCTCATGGCGCAGACCTTCGGCGATGCCATGCGACTGGCGCGCCGCGAAGCGTATGCCCGGCTGCGCGATGCGGATGGCGAAGCCCAGCAGCCACTGCCGCTGGATCCCGTGCCCACGCTGGTGACGGCGGCGCTGTCGCGGGTCCCAGCTGAACCGGTTGAACCTGGTGGCCAGGCCTATGCCGAAGACTCCGCCGACCTAGCCGGTGCCGATATCGACGAGGACCAGCTCGCTCTCGACCTGGACGAAGGCCCACTCACCGAGATGCCCGAGATCGACGACAGCGATGTCGATGATTCCGCGCGGCTGTCGTCGCTGGCCATGTTCTCAGGCTTGGGCTCGAAGCCGACACCCGTTCGCATTCCGGACCACGAGCGCCGTGCCTACGAAAACCGTTCCATCCCCTGGCCCCGCCCGAGCCTGTCCTGGGCGGCCGGCATGCTCGATGGCGATGGGTGCGTGACCATTGTTCGGCAGACGTACCCGAACCGCGCCAGCACCTACCGCCTGGTGGTGCAGGTGACGCAGAACTGCCTGCAGACCTTGAAGCACTTCCGGGTGTGCGTGGGCGTGCCCGCCCCGATCCATGAGGTCAAACGCCGCATCGGCCACAACCGGCAGGTCTACGCCTTGATGTACTCAGGGCCCAAAGCCGTGCTGGTGCTGCAGCGCCTGGCTGCTCACCTGGTGCGCAAGCGGCCAGAGGCCGAGGTGGCCCTGTCCTTCATCGAGAAAGGGCAGGTGGGCCGGCGCTTCGGAGCGCGGGGTGTTCCGCCTGCGATCGAGCAGATCCGCATCAGCCACTTCAACAAGCTGCGCGCGTTGAAGTGAGGCCGGGGAGAGCAGACATGACCGACCCCAAGAGGACCGATCCCGAGACCCCCGACCCGATCGGACCAGGCGTGTCCATGGTTGACGCGGTGAGCCCGTACTTGCGCCCCAAGCCGGGTTGGGAGCTGGCCCCGCAGGCCAGGCGCCGACCGCCCAGCTTCACCGCACCTCCTGCGCAAGGCCGCTCGCGGCTGCTGCAGGACGGCAACTTCGTGGGCCTACCCCACTTCGCCGACAGCTACGAGCACGAGCTCCTGCTGCCCCCTGGCGTGGCCGAGCAGTTCAAGAAGCTCAAGCAGCGCCTTGAGAAGGAGGCCGCTGAATCGGCCGAGACCGACGAACACGGCAAGCACGTGCGTCGGGAGGATGATCCGGTGCAGCGAGAGCGAGCGCGAGAACAAGAGCGTGAGCGAGAGCGACAGGAGCTTGTTGCCAGGGAAGCCGAGCGACAGTCGCAGCAAACCCGGGAGAAGATGGAGGCCGAACTGCGTCGCATGGGCTTCAACCCGGATCAGGGCAAGCTTCGGGCCCAGATCGAGAAACTGCCCCTGACTCAGCGCCTGCGGGTGTACAGGGAGGAGGACGTTCAGCGCATGGCGGCTTCGGCGCAGAGCGTGGATTCGGACGCGAAGAAAAGGAACGAGCCGCTGGGCTACCTGCTCAAGGTGCGGGGGCCCTGGCGGCGGATCGGAAGTCCGGCGTCGGTGGAGGCGATCCTGGCGCTGCAGGAGGATCACCCGCACTTCGGTGAAGTCATCCAGTTCATTGCGAACCACGTGGCGCTGCAGAAGATGTGCTTCGCGGCGGGCGTGGCCGAGACCGGCCAAGCGCCAGTGAAGAGAAAGAAGGCCAGGGCAGGGAAGGGCGCGGGCAAAGGTTCAAGCTCGAGCCTTGAGGCGGCAGACCAGGTGAAGGCGCCGGTGCCACCGGTGCGCTTACCTCCCGTGCTGCTCTACGGCCCACCGGGTGTCGGCAAGACCCACTTCTGCGAATCCCTGGCCAAGGTGCTCGGGGTGCCGGTGCGCCGCCACCCAATGGATCAGGCCGAAACCTCCGGGGCGCTGCTTGGCTCGGACGCTGTCTGGGGCAACTCGCGCTATGGGCTGGTCTTCGATCTGCTTGGCCTGGGTGAGTACGCCAACCCACTCGTGATCCTGGATGAGTTGGACAAGGCACAGACGATGGGCAAGACCTCAGGCGGGTTCTCATCGCCAACCGGGGTGCTGCACTCGCTGCTGGAGCCAGTCTCAGCCGCACAGGTGCGGGACATCAGTCTGGACCTGGAACTCGATGCGAGCCAGCTCACTTGGATCGCCACGGCTAACTACCCCTGGTGGGTCCCGGCCACGCTGCGTTCGCGCTTCAAGGAGTTCCTGATCACGCCGCCGGATGCGGAGCAGGCGATTCAGTTATCTCGGAGCGTGGTTAAGCACGCGCTGAAGGCGGCGGGGTTCGGGGCAGCGGAGCCTGACCGACGAATCGTGGTGGCGTTGGCGCACTTAAGTGCGCGGGAGATCTTTCAGGCAACTTTGAGTGCGGCAGCCGCTGCTACCCGCTGCGGAGCACATCGGGTGGCGGTATCGCACCTGTCTAGTGAGATCGTTCCGGTCGATGCGGGCGGCGATCGTGAAGCACCCTGGCTCCACTAATCTCCTGGATACACATTCGGTTGACTCGACTGGGAGTGGGCCCGTATCGAGACCCGACAGACTGTATTCATATCGGCCGCGGCGTTGACCTGCGTCAAATGGCTAGCGAAACCCGTACCTAGAATCTGTGTCATTCCTTCGTGAGCACCATGGTACCGATCCGCCGACCCAGAACCTTGCGCCGCATTGCCGCGGCGATGCTGGTGTTCTGGCTGTTTGCCATCAGCGTGTCTTGGGCAAACGCCTGCGTCCTGCAGGACAGGAAGACGCATGCTCACGCCGACGCAAGCGGCGGTGCCCTGGCGGCAGCCATCGTGATGGCGGGGCACGGGGGTGCCGTGCCCTTGCATGGCAATGACGCTGGGGCAGACGATCTGCTTTGTCTCGATCTCTGCGACGCCACGTCGCAGACCCGCGTGCAACCCGACGCCACGCCTGCTGCAGTCGACCTTGGCCACGCGCCGCTGCTCCTGCTTTCGGTAGCGTGGACTTCGAGCGTCGCACGTTTGGCGGGTGATTCCGTCGCCGCCCCGTTGCCGGTCCCCGACGCGATCCCGCCGCGCACTCGACTCTCACGTCTGGCGCTATAGCGCCTCGTCCTCGCGTCCGTCCCGGAGCATGGGGCGGCTTGAGCACGCACTTGTGCATCCCGTCGTCCCTCGCATGCCAGCAGGCGCCATCTGCCTGTTGTCCGCATGGCACCGTATTCAGGCGCGACCACGACACTGAGATCCGACCAGAACTTTCCGAATCACTTTCGTTCGACAGGAGCTTTCCATGACACCCGTTCACAAGATCACGATCATTGCTGGCGCGACGCTGTCCCTGCTGGCCGCCTCGGCTTTTGCAGCTGGCAATGACGATCATGACGCCCATCACCCTGCGGCATCGGCTGCGCAGCGCGTGGCCCAGGCACAGCAGGCTCCGCAAGGCATGGGCATGTCCGGTACGACTACAGGGCCGTCTGGCTACGCCGAGCAGATGAAGGCCATGCAGGCGATGCACGACAAGATGCTTGCGGCCAAGACGCCGGAGGAGCGAAATGCGCTGATGGCAGAGCAGATGAAGCTGATGCAGGACGGCATGGCCATGATGGGTGGCATGGGCATGGGCATGGGCATGGGCATGGGCATGGGCATGGGCATGGGCATGGGCATGGGCATGGGCATGGGCGGCGGCGCAATGGCGGGCGGCAATCGTCCTGGAGCCGACCCCGCTCAACCTGGCGACATGGCGTCGCGCCAGCAGATGATGGAGCAGCGAATGGACATGATGCAGTCCATGATGCAGATGATGATGGACCGTATGGCGCCGGCACCTGCCAACAAGTGAGGGGCGACAGATGAGCTACGGTTTCCACTGCGACCTACCCGACAGCGACTTTGATGCGGCCGTCCAGCGCGTTGTCGAGGCGCTCAAGGTCGAGGGCTTCGGGGTGCTGACTGAGATCGATGTGCAGGCCACGATGAAGGCCAAGCTCGGTGTCGACGGCCGTGCCTACCGCATCCTCGGCGCCTGCAACCCGCCCTTGGCGCACCGCGTGCTGAGCGCAGAGCCCGACATAGGTCTGCTCCTGCCGTGCAACGTGGTCGTGCGAGAGGAGGCCGACGGCCGCCTCGTCGCCGGCTTCATGGATCCGGTGGCCGTGCTGCAGCTCACCGACGACCCCGAGGTCGCCAAGGTGGCTATCGAAGTTCGCGCACGGTTGCAGCGCGTCCGCAGCGCCCTCATGGCGCCAAACCAAAGTTGAAGGAGATGCATATGTATTTCGACGGCGGATGGTTCATGGGCGGCATGCACTTCCTGTGGTGGATCTTCTGGGTCGGCATCGTTGCGGCATTTGTCTGGGCACTGTGGGGTCGGGCGGGAGAGCGAACGAACGATGCGCGTCGCATGACTGGGCGGCGTGAGACGCCGCTCGAACTGCTGCAGCGGCGATTGGCCAGCGGCGAATGCACGCCCGAGGAGTACGAGAAACGCAGGGCGCTTCTGCAACGCGATCGCGCGGCAGGCCCTTGACATTGACACGTTGTCAGGGTCTACGCTGAGTACGAGCACTCGAGCTCCGCGACGCATCACGAAAGGACGACACGATGAATACGCATGACCACTCGCACGGTTCCCTGCAAGGCCCGGATTCGCGGCCTGCCCCAGATATGAAGCGGTCCTCCTCGAGCCTGGGCAGGCCGCTGAAGACGGCCCTGCTGATGGTGGCGCTGGTGGGCGGCTTCTACCTGCTGCGCGAGCACTGGAATCATGTCGCTGGCAACTGGATCTACTTGCTGCTGCTGGCCTGTCCGCTGATGCACCTGTTCCTCGGTCATGGGGGCCATGGCGGGCACGGCGGGTATGGTGGCCAGAGCGCCGGTCCACGCAACGACAGCGACAAGGGTTGAGACCATGGATATGCCCCAACAACGCCCCCGTGACCACGACGAGCGATCGACCGGACAGGTCGCAATCGATGCCGTGACGACCTATACGTGCCCGATGCACACGGAGGTCCAGCAGGATTCCCCCGGCAAGTGCCCGAAGTGCGGCATGTTTCTGGTGCCAATGGATCAGGTCTCGGCCGACGCCCATGCTGTTCATGGCCATGCTGGCCATGCGCACCACGATCACGCAGGTCACGGTCAAGCCGCGCATGGCGCGTCGACACCTGCCAAGGCAACAGCGGCCAGCGCCTATGACAAGGTGCCAGCCGACTGGCGCGGTAGCGTCTACACCTGCCCGATGCACCCCGAGGTGCGCCAGACCAGGCCCGGCGCCTGCCCGCTATGCGGCATGGGCCTGCAGCTAGAGGGCGCCTCGGCCGCGGCCGACGACGGCCCGAACCCTGAGCTCGTGGACTTCACGCGTCGCCTATGGGTTGCCACTGTGCTGACGGTGCCTTTGCTCGTGCTGACGATGTCGCCATTCCTTGGTATCACCGCCGTGCGCGAATTTTTCGGCGAGCACAATGCAATGTGGATCGAGCTCGCGCTGTCCACACCGGTGATCCTGTGGTCCGGCTGGCCCTTCTTCGAGCGTGGCTGGACCTCGTTCCGCACCTGGAGTCTGAACATGTTCAGCCTCATCGGCATGGGCGTGGCGGCGGCGTTCATCTACTCGGTGGTAGCGCTGGCCGCGCCAGGAATCTTCCCGGCCGGATTTCGCGACCCAGCGACCGGTACGGTCGGCGTCTACTTCGAGGCCGCTGCGGTCATCGTCACTCTGGTGCTGCTTGGCCAGGTGATGGAGCTTCGAGCTCGCGAAGGCACCGGCAAAGCGATTCGCGCGCTGCTCGACCTCGCGGCAAAGACCGCGCGCGTGATCCGCCCCGACGGCACAGAAGCTGAGATCCCGCTCGAGCAGGTGCAGGTTGGCGACCGCCTGCGCGTGCGCCCGGGTGACAAGGTGCCGGTGGACGGCACCGTCGTTGACGGCCGCTCTTCAATCGACGAGAGCATGATCACCGGCGAGCCGGTGCCGGTCGAGAAGGTGGCCGGCGACAGGCTCACCGGCGCCACGATCAACGGTACCGGCAGCTTGGTGATGGAAGCCACGCGTGTCGGTGCCGACACCCTGCTGGCGCAGATCGTGGACATGGTGGCCAGCGCGCAGAAGAGCCGTGCGCCGATCCAGAAGTGGGCCGACATGGTGGCCGGCCGCTTCGTGCCGGCGGTGATCGGCATTGCGGTGGCCTCGTTCATCGCCTGGGCGATCTGGGGTCCGGCGCCGGCACTGGCCTACGCGCTGGTGTCGGCGGTGGCGGTGCTTATCATCGCCTGCCCCTGTGCGCTGGGGCTGGCCACGCCGATGTCGATCATGACCGCCACCGGCCGCGGCGCGCAGATGGGTGTGCTCATCAAGAACGCCGAGGCGCTGGAGCGCTTCGAGAAGGTCGATACGCTGATCGTCGACAAGACCGGCACTCTCACCGAGGGCAAGCCGAAGCTGGTGGCCGTGATGCCCGAGCCGGGGCACGACGAAGCCGAGGTGTTGCGTCTGGCTGCGACCCTGGAGAAGGGCTCGGAGCACCCACTGGCCGAGGCCATCGTGAAGGGTGCGGAGGAGCGTGGCGTCAAGTTGGTCGAGGCGCAGGACTTCGAGGCGGTCACCGGCAAGGGCGTCAAAGGCCGCGTCGACGGTAAATCGGTGGCATTGGGCAACCTCAAGTTGGTCAAGGATCTGGGTCTCGACGGCACGGAGCTGTCCGCCAAGGCCGACGCCGCACGCGACGAAGGCCAGACGGTCATGTTTGTTGTGCTGGACGGAGCCGTTGCCGGTCTGGTGTCGGTGGCCGACCCGGTCAAGGCCAGTACGCCGGAGGCGATCAAGGCACTTCACGCGCTGGGCCTGCGCCTCATTATGGCCACCGGCGACAACGAGCGCACGGCCAAGGCGGTCGCCGCGCGTCTGG
This sequence comes from Hydrogenophaga sp. 70-12, assembly GCF_001897365.1. Taxonomy (NCBI): domain Bacteria; kingdom Pseudomonadati; phylum Pseudomonadota; class Betaproteobacteria; order Burkholderiales; family Comamonadaceae; genus Hydrogenophaga; species Hydrogenophaga sp. 70-12. The sequence continues at coordinate 2,559 of NZ_MKSS01000145.1, read as the reverse complement.
GCATCGACGAAATCCGCGCCGACGTCCTTCCCCAGGACAAGGCCCGCATCGTCCAGGAGTTGCAGGCCCAGGGGCGCAAGGTGGCGATGGCCGGCGACGGCGTCAACGACGCGCCGGCGCTGGCGCAGGCCGATGTGGGCATCGCGATGGGCACCGGCGCCGATGTGGCTATCGAGAGCGCCGGCTTCACCCTCGTCAAGGGCGACCTGACCGGCATCGTGCGCGCACGGCGGCTGGCTACCGCGACGATGAGGAACATCCGCCAGAACCTGTTCTTCGCGCTGGTCTACAACGCCGCCGGCGTACCGGTAGCCGCGGGTATTCTCTACCCCTTCATCGGCCTGCTCATCGGGCCGATCTTCGCCGCCTTCGCCATGAGCGCCTCGTCGCTGTCGGTGGTGCTGAACGCACTGAGGCTTCGCTCGGCGCGCGTCTGAGACATATGGCTGGGCATCCACGCGCTCACTCCCTTGGTCGGCCTCGGAGCAGCTTGGCCCAGCTGGGTTGAGCGCTTCTACGCTCTGCCGAGCGCGCCTGCGCGAGGATGAGTGCTTGGTTCCAGACAAGGGTACGGAGGGCTGGGGAGACGGACCGGAAGATAAGCCCCGCCTGTGGGGCGCACTGATGCGCGCAACGCCCAGTGCAGCCAATGGCAGCGCTGGGTGAGGACACCATAAGAACTTGCCAGAGTTGGGACAGTACTGGCAGCTCGCGAATACGCACTCGCTGAGTGCGAATGCCGCAAACCGCGCAAGTGATCGCCAGACGCCGGAAGGTTTGAGCCAGGGTGCCTGCCACGCCGGTCACGGACGTGTGGGACGCTTGGTAGTGCGGCAAAGGTCACGACGAAGGCGGCTAGCGCCGGCCAGTCGCGGGCTGATACACGTGCGGCATCGACCTAGCACACCTGACCGGTGCGCGCCGGGCGGCAAAGTCGTTGCAGGAGTTGACGCTGCCGTCGACCATGCCGTTATCGCGGACGTCGGTCATCGCATCGAAAAACGATAGCTTCCAAGCTTAAGGCTCAGGGCATGGTTCACGAGCCCATGATGGCCGGGGACTGCCAAGGCAAGTCCATTAAGAGCAGGGGCGCGATCCAGCGACGCATCAGAGCTCCATGGGCATCCGGGGCGTCAACAAGAGGTCAAGGCTTGATGGCCTTGATCGACTCGACCAGCATTTGCCCCTTCTCGTTGACGGCGGTGAATTGCACCTTGTCGCCCACAGCGATGCCTTCGAGCATGGCCTTGTCGCGCGCGGTGAAGACCATGGTCATCGGCGGCATGTCCATGTTCTTGATGGCGCCGTGCTTGAGGGTGACCTTGCCGTTCTCTTTGTCGACTCGCCGCACCTCGGCGTCGACCATGGGCAGATCCTGGGTCATGCCCATCTTGCCGTGGTCCATGGTCTGAGCCATCGCAGGTTGGGTGAGTGCTGCCAGGGAAAGGCTGGCCACCGCGAGAATGGAAGTGAGTTTCATGTTCTTTGTCCCAGTTATTGAGATGAGCGGGGTGACTTACTTGGCCACGACCTTGATCTTGCCGACCATGCCGGCTTCGTAGTGGCCGGGCAGCAGGCAGGCGAAGTCGAATTCGCCAGCGCGGTTGAATTGCCAGACGATCTCGCCCCGCTTGCCGGGCGCCACATGCGACATGTAGGGCTCCTCGTGCTCCATGCCGGGGAATTTCTTCATCAGCGCCGCGTGCTCATCGAGTTCCTTCTTGGTGCCCAGCACAAACTCGTGCATCACCTTGCCCGAGTTGGTGTGGACGAAACGCACCGTTTCACCTTCCCGCACTTCCAGCTTGTCCGGCGTGAAACGCATGGCGTCGGTCATACCGATCTCAATGGTGCGACTCACCGCCTTGGCGTTGCCGGCAATGCCCCAGGGCTTTTGCTCCATCTTGACCGGTCCGGCCTTCTTGTGCTCCTCGTTGCCATGGGCGCTCGCGAGGGTGGTGATCGAGGCCAGTGACAGGAGCAGGGCCGCAGTGCGAAGTTTCATGAATGACTCCAAAATGGTGAGATGTCGTACGAACGGAACTGAATGCGAGGCATCAGTGGTGCTTCGCGCTGTGCGAGGGCTTCACAGCCGTTGCTTCGGCCTTGCCGCTGCTACTGACGGCGGCTGAACGTGGCGCGGTCGGGGTGGCACCTGACCATTCATAGGCAACGGTGCCTTGCGGAAACTTGTAGGGACCGGGATCTTTGTAGTCTCCCGGCTTCTGGTCTTTGCGGACCTTGAACACGCTGAACATGCCACCCATTTCGATGGGACCGAACTGGCCGGTGCCGGTCATCATGGGTGCGGTGTTGTCGGGGATGGGCATCTGCATCTCGCCCATGTCGGCCATACCTCGCTCGCCCATCACCATGTAGTCCGGCGCCACGCGCTGGATCTTGTTTACCAGACCACGGTGGTCCACTCCAATCATCGTGGGTACATCGTGACCCATGGCGTTCATGGTGTGGTGGCTCTTGTGGCAATGGACGGCCCAGTCGCCTTCTTCGTCGGCAATCAGCTCGATCTGGCGCATCTGACCGACTGCTACATCTGTG